>JAGWMJ010000015.1 GCA_028871815.1 Armatimonadota bacterium
TTGTCCGTCGTTGACGTCGCGCCCGGAACTTCGCAAAGTATCACAGAATACAGTCCGGACCTCGTACCTGGAACGTACACGGTGGTCACGTACCCAAGGGAAGCTTTGTATGGAACGGCCTTTGGCCCCCCGAAGGGCACGGGTAGCCCTGCCGTTATGCCGGGCGACCCCGCCACGACGGAAAATGCTAACCCGGTGACGATCTGGGTACCGTAGAGGCTGCGTGTAGCGATTCCGACATTGGGATCCGTGTTGCGCAGCTGGTCGCAGTCATCAGAGAAAGGGCGGTTGCGCAACACATGACCTAGCAACCACACAAGACGCCGGCGCGTCTCAGAGTAGCCGACAACTGAACTCGACGCGAGATTCGGAGCGCATTTTCACGTGAGGCGTATACAGTCGCAACGCAAACAGCGCCATCTAGCGCCAGATGGACTGGACAAGCGCCAACACCGGACCCTAGCCCACGATATTTCGACCGCTAGACGGCACCTGACACCGGCTGCAGAAGCCCGTCCGAGAAAACGGCGACCAGGAACGCGCGTGTCGCGACAGCCGACAGCGTAGCTGGAGGATTATGGCAATCTCACTGCGTTGACGTCGGCGGCGCCGGTGACTATAATGCCGCTGTGCGACGAGACTTTAACACATCGCCGCGCGGCGCCGACCGGTTGAACGCGGAAGCGCCCCCGGACCGGGAGTTGATGCGCCGCGTCACTGGGCGGCTGGTCCCGCTGCTGTTTGTGGTCTACATCGTTGCCTACATCGACCGGGTCAATGTGGGCTTTGCGCAGCTCACAATGGGGGCCGCGCTGGGCCTTTCCGCGGGTGTGTACGCATTCGGCGCCGGCATTTTCTTCATCGGCTACTTCCTGTTCGAGATACCGAGCAACCTGATTCTGCAGCGGGTTGGAGCTCGCCGTTGGATTGCCCGGATCATCTTCAGCTGGGGTCTTGTGAGCATGGCAATGGCTCTGACACGCTCACCTGCCATGTTCTGTACGCTCCGGTTTCTGCTCGGTGTTGCGGAGGCAGGCTTCTTCCCCGGCATCATTCTCTACCTCACATGGTGGTACCGGGCTGAGGAGCGCGCGCGACTGGTCGCCCTTTTTATGACCGCCAGCACGCTGGCCGGCGTTGTTGGCAGCCCGGTCTCCGGCATTCTGCTGCACGTGCACCGGTGGATGGGGATGGCAGGTTGGCAGCTGCTGTTCCTGGGGGAAGGCGCGCCGGCCCTCCTTCTGGACGCCTTCGTATTGCGGTGGCTGCCGGATGGCCCGGAAACCGCGCCGTGGCTCAGCGACCCTGAGCGGCAGCGCGTCAAGGAGCGGCTGAAGGGCGATGACCGTGCGATAGACTGCTCGCTGCGGCAGTCGGTGGCCGCGCTGCGTATGCCCGTGGTTTGGCTTCTGACCTGCGTCTACTTCACCGTGACGCTCGCTGGATACGGGGTGCAGCTCTGGCTGCCAATCATCATCAAAGCGGCCGGCCACCTGAGCAACCTGGCAACCGGCTGCACGACCGCGCTTCCCTACCTGGCAGCCACCGCTGCTATGCTGATTATGGGATTCCACTCGGACCGTACCGGTGAACGGAGCTGCCACATCTTTTTCTCCGCGGCCGCTGGAGCGATCGGGTTGGCAGGCGCCTTCTGCTATCCCGCGTATGGGCTGCTGTGGCTCTGCCTGGCGCTGGCCGGAACGAACGGCATCATGGGCCCGTTCTGGGCGCTGGCTACTGCCCGTATGGTACGCGAGACGCGCGCCGCCGGAGTGGCCGCAATCAACTGCATCGGGAACCTCGGCGGTTTCTTTGGTCCACAAGTGGTCGGCGCGCTGGGCGGGGCTGCAGGTGGGCGTGGGCTGCTGGCGCTGGCAGCCGCACTCTTCTTTGGAGGAGCGCTGGCGCTCACGGTGAAATATGATTACGGGAGTTTGAATAGATGAGAGTTTATTGCTGGGTACTGCCGGCGGCGTTGATTGGCACGATCGGAAGCGGGCATCGCATGCACCGGCTGCAGCCCGGACTGATAGTGCCGAATGTGGCGATGGTGATCAGCCGGGTGGGCCGCTACGGCCGGATACCGGTTCATCAGGATGCCGTTGAGGCGGAGATTGTGGCGGGAACCTGGAAGCCACCTCACTCTGGCGACACGGTAACGCTTCCGGATGGTAAGGTACGAACCTGGACGTTGCTGAACGCTGCGAAGAATGGCTCGTTCACCGCGCCGGGGCTGGGCAGCGGATATGCCGACATCGAGGTGAACTCACCATCCGACACGGTGATGCTATTGAACGCCTCGCACTACGGAATGGTCTATGTGAATGGTCAGCCGCGAGCCGGTGATCCGTACGGCAGCGGATACCTGCACCTGCCGGTTCGCCTGCGCGCGGGCCGGAACGACTTCCTCTTTGCCACCGCCGGAAGCGGCCTGCAGATGAGCCTCACGGCGCCGACCGCTCCGCAGATGCTGGATACCGGAGACATCACAACGCCGGACTATGTAATCGGCGCTCGGCGGAAACCATGGGCGGCGCTGGAGGTGGAAAACGCCACGGCGAGTGCGGCCAGTGGTCTGCGTATCCGCGCAGCGCGTGACGGGGCAGGCAGTGTAGAGACCGCCGTTCCGGAAATAGGGCGGCTCACCGTTCGGAAGGTGGGCTTTCGCCTGCCCTCGCCGCCCTCGTCCGCCGGACCGCCCGTGGCCGTGACCGTGCGCCTGATGCGCGGCGGCCACACGCTGTCAACCGCGAAGATCACGATCAACCGAACGCTGAGGGACCAGCTTCATAAAATCACCTTTGTCTCCGGAATTGACGGCAGCGTACAGTACTACGCCATTCAGCCGGCGCATCCGCTGCCGGGAGATCACGCGCCGCGCGCACTGGATCTGTCGCTGCACGGCGCCGGTGTGGAGGCGCTCGGTCAGGCGGCCTCATATGAGCCGAAAACATGGATCGACATCGTGGCGCCAACAAACCGACGTCCTTTTGGCTTCGATTGGGAGGACTGGGGACGACTGGATGCCGAGGAGGTGCTTGCGCTCGCCGAAAAAAGCCTCAAGCCGGATCCCACGCGGATCTTCCTTTCCGGCCACTCGATGGGCGGCCACGGTGCCTGGACGATCGGCGCCAACGACCCGGATCCGTTCGCTGCGATCTGCCCCAGTGCAGGCTGGCTGAGCTTCCGCACGTACGTAGCCAATGCCGTGCCGCCATATCCGGCGAGTGCCGTAGGCGACATGCTCAACCGCGCATGGAACGATAGTGACACTTCACTGCTGGTTCACAACTACAAGGACATGGGCGTTTTTATCATCCACGGTTCAAAGGATGACAATGTGCCGGTTACCGAAGCCATTCATATGACTCACGTTCTGGCGACGTTTCATCATGACTGGGTCTTCTACGAGCAGCCCGGCGCCTCACACTGGTGGGACGCATCGGATGAGCCTGGAACCGACTGCGTGGACCTGATGCAGCTCTGGGATTTCTTTGCCCGCCACCGTCGCCCGGAAGATGGGCAGACGCGGGAAGTGGAACTGGTTACCGTAAACCCGGGCATCACCGCGTGGCGGCACTGGCTGGGAATCATCCAGCAGATTCACCCGTACGCGGTGAGCAAAGTGACCATCCACTACGATCCTGGCCTCTACCGCTTTACGGGTACCACCGTAAACGTCCGTCACATGCAGCTCAAGGTGAACTGCTGGCAGCCTGCCGCCACATTGAAGGTGGTGCTGGATGGCCAGACGCTCAAGGCGATTCCCTGGCCGCGGACGGGCGCTCTCGACCTGGAGCGGCGAGCCGGCAGGTGGTCGGTGAGCGCCCCGGTGCCGGCCGGTGAGAAGAACCCGCTGCGCAGCGGTCCGTTCAAGGACGCATTCAAGAACGACATGGAGTTCGTCTACGGTACCGGCGGTACACCTTCGGAGAACCGGTGGGCATACGGCCGGGCCCGATTTGATGCCGAGACCTTCTGGTATCGTGGAAACGGCAGCGTCGACGTGGTTGCTGATACCGCGTTCAACGCAACCGCTCAACCACAGCGCTCGATTATCCTCTACGGCAACTCATCCACCAACCGCGCTTGGCCGGCACTGCTTGGCAGCAGCCCGCTTCAGGTTAGTGAAGGAGCGGTAAACGTCGGGGGCAAGACTCTCAATGGCGCCGGACTCGCAGTCCTCTTTGTTCAGCCAAGGCCGGGCAGCGCGGTGGCCGATGTCGGGGTGGTCGGCGGTACCGATCTCACCGGGATGCGGCTGACGGATCGGCTGCCGGTCTTTATCTCCGGGGTTGCATATCCGGACTGGATCGTTCTCGATCCGACGGTGCTTACGCAGGGTGTGTCGGGCGTTTTAGGTGCGGGATACTTCAACAATCGCTGGCAGTGGAGCCCCGGTGATGCGGCGTGGGGCGGCCAAGCCTTAGCCGGAGCACGGTGACCAGGTGCAAGCGGGAGGCTGCGGCTGCGGTGCTGGATCTGCTGGAGGCACGCTACCCTGAGGCTTCCTGCGCACTTCAGCACCGCGATCCATGGCAGCTCCTTACGGCCACCATTCTCAGCGCACAGTGCACGGACGTCCGGGTGAACATGGTTACGCCGGCGCTATTTGCAAAGTACGCAACCGCGGCTGCCCTTGGTGCCGCGAAGGCCGAGGATGTGGAGGCGATCATCCGCTCTACCGGCTTTTTCCGCCAGAAGGCGAAGAGCATCATCGCCATGAGCCAGGACCTTGTCGACCGGTTCGGCGGCAAGGTTCCTGAAACGCTTCCGGAGTTGACCTCGCTGCGCGGCGTAGGGCGCAAGACTGCTAATGTGATAATCGGCGTGGCATTTGGTGGTGCAGGCGTGGTGGTGGATACGCACGTCCGTCGCATCAGCCGCCGCCTCGGCTGGACGAAGCAAAGCCACCCGGCGAAGATTGAGCAGGAGTTGATGGCGCTGTTTCCACGGGAGCGGTGGACGCAGATGGGCACGGTGCTGATCTGGCATGGCCGTGACCTGTGCCCGGCGCGCAAACCGCGGTGCGCCGAATGTCCGGTAAATGAGTTGTGCCCCGAAGGCCGCAAGCGCTTAGCTACGCCCAGCACGGCGCGCCCGTAGTCGATCTCTGGGGGCATCGAGCGAATCTATGCGAAACGACGAACGGTTTCGGCGCGTTGGGCTGATGTGGCACGGTGACCGTGAAGCGCGCCAAACAGCATCGCTGGCTGCCGGCCGGTTTGAGCCGATGGCAAACGCCCTTCGCCATAGCGGGCTTGAGCCCGTTCCTGTTGTATTTAACAACGATTTTGCCGACGAAGCCCGTGAGGATCTGCGCGGTCTGGATGCCGTATTGGTGTGGGTGAACCCGATCGAGCAGGATCGCGACCGCAGCGTGTTGGATGCGCTGCTGCGCGGGGCCGCGGATGACGGCATCGGCGTCAGCGCCCATCCCGATACGATCCTGAAGATGGGTACCAAGGAGGTGTTGGTCACCACGCGCAGCATGAGTTGGGGCAGCGACACGCATCTCTATACTTCGCACCGGCAGTTGCTGGAACAGCTGCCGGAACGTCTGGCGGCCGGCTCGGCCCGGGTTCTCAAGCAGCTCCGTGGCAATGGCGGCAGCGGTGTGTGGAAGGCAGAGCGCGTAACGGATGACCACGCTCTGGTCCGAGTT
Organism: Armatimonadota bacterium; assembly: GCA_028871815.1. NCBI lineage: Bacteria > Bacillati > Armatimonadota > Armatimonadota bacterium. The sequence goes on from JAGWMJ010000015.1 coordinate 5,666, forward strand.
CGACACGCCCAGCGTGGAAGCATAGAGACGGTGGAATCCATAGGACAGTTTATGCAGCGTCTCGAGCCGTACTTTGGGCAGCATGGGCAAGTAATCGACCAGGCATATCAGGAACGGTTGGTGGACGGAATGGTTCGCTGTTATATGGTCCAGGACGCTGTGGTGGGATTCGGCCATCAGGCTGTAAACGCTCTGTTCCCCGCGCCGCCCGGCGTACCGCCTGAGCAAGCGCCGCAACCGGGCCCGCGACTCTACCACCCACCGGATGCGCCTCAGTTTGAGCCTGTTCGAAGGAAGATGGAGGAGGATTGGCTTGACGCGATGTGCCGTACAACTGGAGTGGATCGCGGAGCACTACCCATGATCTGGGATGCCGATCTGTTGTACGGACCCAAAACCACCGACGGCGAGGATACCTACGTCCTCTGCGAAATCAATGTAAGTTCGGTCTACCCATATCCCGATTCGGCCGTTCAGCCGCTTGCCGAGCGCGTGAGCCAATGGATTCAATCACGGCCGCGACAGGCAAACTGACCGGCGCCAGGCGCCGCTGCTGGAGCGCTGGCATCCTTGTCGCGGAGCAGAATCCGCCGTCCGGCATCGGCATCATCCGATCCGACCGATCCGGCAGATTCCGGCGCCTGCGCTGCCCGCATAAGTGAGACACGAAACGTGACGTTCTCGTCCGTGCCGGGCTGCCTTTTACCCCGCCAGCCGAAAGCAGCGGCGTATGCGTCGCGATAAGTTCCACGTTCCGTACCGTCGTTCACTTCCCGGCGTAGTCAATCCGAGCACGGCCGAAGGATCGGCCGTTGGTGGTTCGGGTCCTGTCTCCGTTCCACGCTCTTACCGCACCTCGATCAGCACCGGCGCGACATCGTACACCTGCCGCGGATTGTAGTACGGGTAGACCCGGCTATCCGGCATCTGCGCGCGCAGCGGAAATCGCGCTCGAACCTGCCACTGGAACACCATCGTTTGGTGCGGCAGCAGTTGCGTCAGATAGAGCGTCACCTGCCGGCCCGCAATGGTGAACTTGCTCAACCGGCCCGCCTTCACGGCCGCGTCAAGCTGATCCGGAATCACATCAAAGCCCGGCGGCGTGCCGATGTCAATGAGCGGCATCTGCACCACTCCGGAGGTATTGTTGTGGACCGTCACCTCCAGCCCGGCGATGCTATTCGTACGGAGCTGCATGCGATCCCACGAAACGTGCAGGCTCAGCGGCGCGCGTCGCAGCGGCCGAACCGGGACCGCGCCCCATCGCTGGTACCAGCGCGCTACCACCTGTAACGCCGGCGCTCCCGTGCCGGAGTACTCCACGTCTATGCTATTTGTGCCGGCGTGCACGCGCTTCTTCAGGGTCACCGTCCGCATTACATCGCCGTTCTCCTGAGTTAGCTGCCACGTCGCCGCGGTGGCGCCGTCGGCCGTCACGGTTACCACTCCGCTGCTGTTGCCGGCGCCATGTTCACTGTCGTAGAGCAGCGCCCTGAGCGCCCAAACCGTCGCCTGCGTGGTGCCCCAGGCGCCATCACCACCGCGCTGTGCCGCCAGCCATGCCAGCGACTTCTGAACCACCGAGACATTCTCGCCCCACTTTTCAAGCGCGATAGTGGCCAAACCGACGGTTTCCGCGTCTGCGCTGCCGCCTGTGGCGCCGGTAAATGTCATCTGTTCCGTGCCCGTTGGCCACCACAGATCGCTGCCGTCGGATCGCGCCATGCCGATCAGCCGGTTTGCCGTCGCTCCGGTGGCGGCGCCGTGCGGCTCAAGATCGACCAGCAGGTTCAGGATTAACGCCAGGGTGTAGGCGTCCTTTGCCTCAGAGAGATGGCGCCGGACGTAGTCCGCGCCTCGGGCCGTTACCGAGCCGGTATAGCCCGACTCAACGAGCGCCCAATCCACGTACGCGGTTGTGCGCAGCGCTCCGGTCTGGCGGTTGATGATGCCCTCGGCAATTCCGCCGGTATCTTCCAGCCAGGAGCCGTTCTGCCGCTGCCGGCCGGCCAGCCACTCCTGAGTTCGCGAGATCAGCGCAGGATCAACGCTCGCGGCGCGCGCCATATCTGAGAACTCCAAAAGGCCATAAGCCGTCAGTACCTGATTTGCCGGCTCCTGCCCGAACCAGGAAAAGCCGCCGCCTCGGCACTCGAAGGTAAGCAGACGCTGATATCCGATATTCACAAGCGCTTCGGCCTTCATTCGGATCGCTGGATTATCGCGGTGCGTCGCCTTCAGGTAGTTCAGGACCAGCACGTTCGGGTACGTGGTGGAACTGGTCTGCTCGAAGCAGCCGTAAGGCATTCGCAGAAGACCGTCGAGGCCGTCGAGAGCCTGGCTGAGCGCACCGGGATAGAGCTTCACCTGAATGGAGCTGGCGCCGTCGATCGCCTGCGTCGGGATCACGATCGTCTGATGCCATGACGCCGTAACACGGTGGTTGATGATGCTCTCCATCGGACGGCCATCGGCAGTTACAGCCACCGTACGCCGCACGGCGTCGGAGTGCCTGGGACTTACAGCCGATACGGTGATGTGATGGCTGCCGGGCGTCAGGGCCGTGATCGTGAAAGAGACCGACGTCACTTCGCCGGCCGCCACCGTCACCTGCCGCGTGTCGGCGCCGGTGAGCGCAAACCATGCCGCCGGCTGCATTGAGACACGGATCGTCTGGGCGGTGGTGAGATAGTTGTAGATCGCAACTGGAAGGGTGATCTGGTCGTGCTGCGTCAGTTCCAGCGGCACGTCCACATCCACGAAGAACGGCTGAAACACGCGCACCGGCGTGACCGCGGAACCAAAGTTGCCCTGTAGGTCGATCGCCTCCAAGTTCAGTTGCCACGTGGTGATGGAGTCGGCCATGGTCAATCGCTGAACAGCGTAGCCACTGTCGTCCGTGATCAATTGCGGCTGCCAAAGCAGGGTCTCCGGAAACCACGATCTCAGGCGCGGCGCGGGGCCACCGCCGGCCTCCTGCTGCAGAGAGCCTTTGGCCGCGGCCAATCCATTGGAACCGATGGCATCCGCTGGGGTGTTCGTTGGCACCGCCATTTCCTCGCGGATTTCCCGCCGGTTGACTCCGGCGGGCAGTTCCACCGCGCCGCCGAGACCACCGGGCCCGCCACGGAAACCGCCGGCGCCGCCGAAGAAGCCGCCGACGGGTTCCGCCTCGCCGTCTAGGTCGTCAGCAGTGCCCCAGCGGCGGTCCGGTCCCGCGCTTTTGAGGATGCAGTAGTCAGCGCTTTGCCCCGGCCACTCCGGGCGGTACTGCGTTCCCCACGGATCTACCACGTCGGCCAACAGCAGGTAGCCATGGTGAATCAGCACATCCAGTGCATCGCTCATCCTCAGCGATTCGCCATGCTGCAGGCGGTAGTTCGAAAGCGCCCGGTTGACGCGAGCCTGTGCCTTTTCCAGGACGGCGATGGCAGCCCTCCTGATCGCGGACCAGCGCGTCAGCCAGGAGTCCTCGTTCAGCGACATGTCGGGTGGCCCGTCCGCAGCTGCCAGAACCAGCGCTGCAGCGCGCTCCTGCTCGGGCGAGCCGAACCGGATAGGTCCCGGACTGACGAGCATCGGCGGCGATATCCCGTGGATCTCGTATCGCGGCCGCATCAACGAGCTCTCCAGCGCATAATAGACGCGCGCTAGTCCGGCATGCTCGGCAGACAGAGAGAGCACGCTTTCATCCACCATCGAAAGCCCGAGCGCCGACGGGGCTGGATTGCCCGAGCCATCCGTGACGCGAAACCTGAGGAGTGCAGTTCCGCCCGGCTTGAATTCAGCTTCCGCGCCGGATATTCGTACCTGCAGCCCGGTGGCCGGCATCACAACTGTAGTGCGAGTATCGCGAACGATGTTCTCGTTTGTCAGGATACGGAACGCGCTGAATTGAACGGTGCCAACCATCGCCGCCGTTGCCGGAATGTTGAAGTCTGCGCGACCAGACCGCAGCGGACTATCCTCGGTGAGAACGGTATGCCCATTCAGGATCGCGTCCAGATAGATGGTGCCTGTGGACGCGCTCGCCAAAGCCCGAAAGTGCAGAATCTGACCCGCCTTCACCATCGGGTTGCTGCACTCAAGCAGCAATCCACCATCGTGCGCACTGAGTGGGACCGTAGTCTCCGACCGGCGACCGCCGGCGTCCACCGCGAAAACTGCAAGAGTCGTGCTGCCGGAGCCAGGCGTGAGAGTTATCTCTGCGATTCCCAGTCGGTCGGTCGTTCCTCGACAGATTTCCGTGCTATCGGCCGGACGGACAGAAAGTCGCACGCCAGGCAGCGCCTTTCCATCGGGTGTGGCCACCGAGAGATAGATCTTGTTCGGCAGTCCGGATTGGAGCGCGCCGTCCTCCGGTACCGCAACGACGGAGATAGCTGACCGCGCGACAACAACATCGATCGCAGCCCGCTGGAGGTGGCCGGCGCTGTCCACCACGTCGGCGCCGATCTCAAGGTTTCCATTGCCGTTGGAGAATTGCTGGCCGAACAGCGTATCGGGCAGGCGCAGTAGGAATCCGCACGTGCCGTCGGCGCCGGTGGTCAACTCTTGCGTGCCAAGCGTCTGCGCGCCTACGTCGAATGTCTGATAATCCAGTGAGACCTTGGCGCCGGCGACGGGCTTACCGAAGAAGTAACGCGCGGATAGCGTGCCCGTAACGGTCTGGCCCGGCAGATACCACGGCATCAACGGTTTGATCTCGATCTTGAATTTCGGCAGCGTGTAACGTTCTACGCGCACGTTGATCGTGGCCGAGCCTCCCGGGGTGTCAGCCGTCACGCGGTAGGAACCGAGGTTCACCTCGTCGGCAAGCTGAAAATCCGTGCCGGCGATTCCAAAGCGGGAGAGAGCTGCCGTCTTGCGAAAGACCTTGTTCCCGCGACCGTCCTCCACCAGGAATGCGATGCCGTCGCCGGTCTGCGGCCTTCCCGTCGCCTGGTCAATCGCCATCGCTCGTAGATGGATCAGCTGTCCGGGCTGGTAGAGCGGCTTGTCGCTGGTCAGGAGCAGGCGCACCTGTGGGCTCAGCGATATCGGCTCAGTCAAATGGTCGCGGCCCTCCACGGTAGCCGCCTCGACAACCAGGCTGGCGTGGGTTACGGTTGTGCGCGGTACGCGAAACTGCGCAGCCACGGTTCCGGCGCTATCGGAATGGGCGGAGAATAGTGGGATGCCGCTGGCGCCGGCGGCGCCGACCCGCAACTCGGCCGAGACATCGGCGGCTAATGGCAAACCGGTCTGATGGTCCGTGACGAGCACCCGAATCGCTGCGGTTGAGCCTGGCAGCCACGTGCGCTGGCCAAGTATTCGTGTCTCGATCCTACCAGCGTCCATGTTCCGGGTCTGCCCGGAGGCCGCTCCGAACGGCGTGAACGCCGCCGCCGACGATACTGCGAACACCACCAGGCGCTGAAATCGGTTCATAGATGCCTCCCTCAAGCCGTTCAAGCCGGTAGTTCGACGGCGAGCCCAACGCGTGGGTTACCAGAGAGAGAAAGTAAACAGGCGCGCCGGGCGGCTCGCGGCGTGCAAAGAGCTGGAAAGGCGGATGCGCGCTACAAGTCGTTCACGCCCGGAAGCAGTGGTACCGCCGGTCGCCTACTCCCAATGGCCGTGCGTATTGGGTGGAATGTGCCATCCGGTGGGATAGATGAGGTAAACAATGCCGTGCGATCGAGCCCATGCCCGGATAAACGCCTCACGGGGATAGACCCGCCGTGCGGTGGCCGACTCGGCGGCGTGGTATGCCGGATCGTTCAGCACGATGTCGCCGGCCGCCGTGAATCCGTCGCATACCAAAAGGTGCCCGGGATCGTTATCGACGGCTTTACCGCGAAGCAGGTCGTAAGATACGGAGACCACCACCGGGATACCCACGTACGTCCAGTCCTCGAGCTCACACACTGAATTGAAGCGCGTCACGTAGGCGCGCATTCCACGCCAGCGGCCGGCCCATGCCGTATTGAACGGCCAATTGCCGGTACCGTTGTAGATCGGATCAAAGATCGCTGCCGCGGCCTGCGGCACCGGCACGTCCATGTTCGGTCGATTGAGTCGTTTGGCCCAAAACGCCATGTCCATAGCCGCACTGGTCGGGCTGCACCAGCCGCTGGCTCCCTGCCAATCGAGCTGGCTCTTGCTGGGTACGGCAATCTCCTTACCCCAGGCTTCACGGTTGGCGGGCAACATGTCGCGCGGTGCGCTGGCATCGCAGAGAGAAAGGCCCAGGTATCGCAACGTTGGCGTCTGGCCGGCAGGAGGCGCATGCAGCGCAATACGCAGCTGCCAGCGGCTTGACCCACTCGTCAGCGAAAGCGTATCTGTAGCCACGCTGCCGTCTGCGTCCCGCTGACCGTCCACGCTGCTCCGCGGCATGTTTGGATCGGAAGACCACCGACCCATGCTGTAGTAGCCTGTCCATCGGTCGCCAAGCCATGCGCGGGCGTTGACTTCCAGCCATGTGCCGGGTGGCGTGTCGGCATTCCAGGATGCTACGGCCAAATTGGCAACACAGTCGCCATGGATCACGGGCGATGTCAGCCACATAACGCCCGGTTCACGCAGGTGTACAAAGGATCGAAATGTTGAAAAACCCACGAACTGGCTGCCGAGGCAAGCGCGTGGCGATGCGCTGGTGACTACGCTGCGTTTCAGCATCCGCCGGAGCGCTGCCGGATGGTCGGTCTGAATTCCGTCGGCGCCAAGAGCCAGCGCCCGTCGCCATCCGTCCGGAGTATCATCCGGGCCGAGGCAATCCATATACACAGCCGCACCCAGTGCGTGAGACTCGTCGACGAGTTCCACGGTCCAGTCACCAACGGAACCGTCGAACAGCCGTGCGCCTGTCTCACTCTGAAGCGCGCGCAAACCCGGTCCCGTCCGTTCATCTGGCGGGACGCTTGGCATCACTGGAATCTCAGGATCCAGTTCGCGCCACCCTGCGAGGGTCTGCCGGCCGCCCCATACCACCGTCCGCCGCTCCATGCCAAACCGTTTCAATATCGCCAGAATCGCCGTGGCCGAGCCGGCTTTGTGATCGATATAGAGATTGATGCGTCCGGCAGCTTTCGCAACGCACTGCTCCAGCGTTGGAACTCGCGCGGCCGCGAACCTTGCGCAAAACTTCGAGCCGGCATCCATCCGGGTGATCTCATCCAGGGTCAGGTCGGCGACGGCGCCGCTTCCCGAGGTCGTTCGATCCACGGTGCGGTCGTGCATCGCGATCAGATGTCCGTCACGCGTTTCGCGGACATCGATCTCAACGTAATCGGCCTTCGCGCGGATTGCGGAAGCGATTCCCGGCAGCGTGTTCTCCGGCGCCAGGGAGCTGGCGCCACGATGAGCTATTACGGCAATTGTGTGCTGCAACGGCGGCACCACTGTTGGAGCGATAATGCACATGAAACCATTATAATGCCGCAAAAGTGGCGGCATTTCCGTGTCCGGTTCGTATTCTGAACCGGCGCCCAAGCCGCGTTCAATCTGCCGTAGCCGTCGTTGCCGCAGATTATTGGAAATGGACGGTATAATCCTTGATGGGCGCAACGTGGATCCTCCGCGTTGCGCTTTTCGCGTTTCCTGCCGTATCCGCGCGCGGAGGCTCACGATGCCGATCTTCGACCAGCTTAAAAAGGGTGAGGCCAGAGTGCGGATTCTTCCACCAGATACCATGGGCGGCTTCGCCGTGCTGATGCAGCTCACCGGCGGTAAGCTGCAGGTACTACCGCAGGACCTCTATGTGGTGGAGGCCAAAATCCTGCCGATGCTGCGCGAGCGGAAGATAGCGTTTGAAGAGGTGACGTTTGGTGCGCCGCAGGCGCCGGATGGCGAGACGCAGAAATGACCAGGTTCATCTTTGTTACGGGTGGCGTTGTAAGCAGCCTCGGCAAGGGAATTGCCACCGCCAGCATTGGACGGCTGTTGCGCAGTCGCGGTTTGAACGTCCGGCTGCAAAAGCTGGATCCATATATCAATGTGGATGCCGACACCATGAATCCATTTCAGCATGGTGAAGCATTTGTAACGGACGATGGCGCCGTTACCGATCTGGATCTTGGCCATTATGAGCGCTTCACCAACATTGCGCTTACCCGGCATTCCAGCGTAACGACCGGTAGCGTCTACCGCGATGTAATCGCGGCAGAGCGCCGAGGCGATTACGATGGGGCCACCGTGCAAACGATCCCGCACGTAACAAACGCCATCAAGGATCGGATCCGGCTTGTGGCAAAAACGGGCAAGAACGAGCGTAAGGTGGATGTGGTGGTGGCCGAGGTCGGCGGGACGGTCGGAGACATTGAGGGCCTGCCGTTTTTGGAGGCTATCCGCCAGATGCGTGCGGATGTGGGACTGCGCAATGTGATGTACATTCACGTTACGCTGGTACCGGGTGTCGGACCGTGGGATGAGCAGAAGACCAAGCCGACGCAACATAGCGTTATCAAGCTGCGCGAGATCGGTATCCATCCCGATATGTTGATCTGCCGCTCAAAACGGCAAATGTCCGACGATATGCTGCGCAAGATCTCCCTTTTTTGCGATGTACCGGTTTGTGCCGTCATTCCATCCGTGGATACGAGCACGGTATACGATGTACCACTTAAACTGGAAGTCGCCGGAGTGGCCGAACAGATCGTTAAACGGTTCGGCCTTCGTTGCGACCCGCCGGACCTGGATGCCTGGCAGCGGATCGTTCGCCGCATCACCAGCAACACGCGCCGCGTACACGTTGCAGTGGTTGGGAAGTATGTGGACAACAGCGATGCATACATCTCAATTCGTGAGGCTCTGCACCACGCAGCAGCAGCAGCCGATTGCAACGTGATGATCACGTGGGTCAACAGCCGCGGACTTCGGTCGAGCGATATCGCAAAGGCCGTTAATGGCGCCAACGCCATGGTCGTAGCGCCCGGGTTCGGCGTGGACGGTATCGAGGGCAAACTTCACGCGGTGCAGCACGCGCGGGTTACCGGTCTGCCGTTTCTTGGCATATGCCTTGGCATGCAGATGGCTGTCGTGGAGTTCGCCCGCAACGTGGCGGGAATCCCAGATGCCGAGTCGGGCGAGGTTGACCCGGCCACTCCGAACCCGGTAGTTCATATCATGCCGGAGCAGCGGCTACGCGGGAATCGTGGCGGCACAATGCGGCTCGGAAGCCGCGAGTGTCAACTGGCGGCGAATTCGCTGGCGTCAAGGCTCTACGGCGTGGAGACGATCCGCGAGCGCCACCGCCATCGGTACGAAGTGAACAACGACTATCGCGCACGGCTTATAGGTGCCGGCATGGACTGTAGCGGGACATCACCGGACGGCAAGTTTGTTGAGATCGTGGAGATCCCCGGCCACCCCTTCTTTATCGGCTGCCAATTCCACCCGGAGTTTCAGTCGCGGCCCGATCTGCCGCACCCACTATTCGTCGGCCTGGTCAAGGCAGCGCTAGACCGTGCCGAACGCGAGGCCGCTGGAGACGCCGGCAGGACGCACACGGCTGCAGCCCCCGCAGATGGTGTAAGCAACGTATGAACGCCACGCTGCCACCCTGGCTCACCAAGCGTGTTCCGAGCCCCCAGACGGTAGAGCTGGTAAATACGATGCTCCGCGACGCGCGGCTGCACACGGTCTGTGAGAGCGCTCGCTGCCCTAATCTCGGCGAATGCTGGTCGCACAGCACCGCTACGTTTATGATTCTGGGCGACATCTGTACCAGAAACTGCGGCTTCTGCGCCATCAAAGTTGGGCGGCCGCTGGAGCTGGATGCGGACGAACCGCGTCGTGTTGCAGAGACGGCGAGGACGATGGGTTTGCGGCACGTCGTGGTCACCAGCGTGGCGCGTGATGAGTTGCCGGATGAAGGGTCATCGCAGTTTGCGGAGACGATCACGGCACTGCGCAGCGAGATCCCGGGCGTCATCGTTGAGGTGCTCACGCCCGACTTCAAGGGGAAGCGCTGGTGCATTCGGCGCGTTGTGGACGCCCACCCCGATATCTATAACCACAACATCGAAACGGTGGAAAGGCTTTCACCAACGGTACGCCCGCAGGCAAAGTACCGGCGCACTTTGGACGTGTTGAGCGCGGTCCGAAACATGGACCCCACGATCTACACAAAGTCTGGCATTATGCTCGGGTTGGGAGAAACTCACGACGAAGTGGTCCAGACGCTCCGCGATTTGCGGCAGGTCGGCGTCAGCGCGGTTACCATTGGGCAGTACCTGCGGCCCACAGTAGCAGGTCACCTACCCGTGGCGGCATGGATTACGCCGGCAGAGTTCAAGGAATACGAGCGAATCGGCGAGGAGTTGGGCTTTCTGTTTGTGGCGTCCGGACCATTTGTGCGATCTTCATATAACGCGAAGGCATTCTCGGAAAAACTGCTTGCTGACCGGCTCGCGCGTGTTGGCGAGCCCGAGGCGGCCTAGGCTCCGTGTGATGGCTTGCGCAACATCATGATTGCCCGGACGGGCGTCCGACTGCACGGAAGGCGCACCGCGCCGCCTCCGCGTAATCTCGCCCGCTTACGCCTCGTCGCTACGCTGCTTTCCATGGTGTTGGGTCCCGGTCTCGTCGGCCTGGCCGGGCTCGCGGCACTTTCTCACGCGGTGAGGTATGTAGCCAATCCGACACGCCTGGCGAACCTCGCGTCGCGGGAGGCAAGCGTTCAACTTGGCCGATCCGTACGCATCGGCCGCATCGACGTCAGCTTCAACCCCGGGCACTGGCGGCAGCCGGGTCACGCCGCGGTTACCGGGCTGAGCATCGCCTCGGGTCCCGGTTTTCCGGCGCTTCCTCTTGTGGGCGCCGGCCGTATCGATTTCGACTTCTCAGTGCCACAACTGCTAGCATCCGACCTGAATACTCCGTGGCTCCAGCAGGTGACGATCACCAGACCTCGCGTAGTTGCCATCCGCAACCCGTCCGGCGTCTGGAACTTCTCCGGACTGTTCAAAAAGCAAGCCGCGCAGGGCCGTCCGGTCGCCGCCCGCGTATTGATCGTGGATGGAGCGGTTGTATATCGCGACGACCGCTGCCCAGACAACCAGACCGGCGTGCCGGCTCCGTTCAATGTAGCGGCTCCTCATGTGAATGGCGTTGTCGATCTGCGTCCCGGATCCGGTGCCTGGTTTGCCGCCGATATCGGGCCGGTTAAGGGAGTTTGCGAGTCGCTGCATGCCACCGGTATTGCGGCTCCGTCTGCGCACCTGATCACTGCGTCGCTGGTCGCCACAGCCGTGCCCGCCAGCCCCGAAACCCGAAGGTTCATGAAGCCATCCGTGTTCGACATACGGCAAGGCACCGCCGATATCGACGCTAACGTTGCGGTGAACACGCAGCAGGTCAGCCGGAACGGACGGTTCACTCCCGCGATATCGGTCTCGGCGCACGCCACACCCAAAGACATAACATTGACCGCTGCCGGCATCGCCGCGCCGTTCACGCACGTCAGCGGCACAGTGACCTTCGTGAATTCGCTCCTGTCCGGCGTACTGGCCGGCTCGGTTGCCGGTGCGGTTGTGCACTTGCACGGCAGTTATTTGCCGACCGGCGGTGCTTTTTTCCATCAGGGCAGTCGGAATGGCGCGCCGGCGCAACTGGCGCTTGCCGGCACGCTCGATGGCTTCCACCTGGCCCGCATCGCCGGCGCCATTCGAACTGCGCCGTTTTACCGCAAGGTTTCGCCGGTGGTGCGCCAGTGGCTGGGCGATTCGCACGCCGCCGGCTCGGTGCAGTGGCGTCTTCAGGGACCCGTTACAAACCTCACACTGGCCGCCGACAGCAACCTGCAGGTTGTTCACGTGCGGAAGTGGAACGCGAAGTCGGTCAAGTTGGCGCTGGCCCTGCAGGGCGGAGAGCTTGCAGCCGACATGCATGGCCAGTATGCGGGTGGTCCGGCCGCGGTGCGGCTGCGCGTGGAAACACGCTCGCCGGGGCGGTTCACGATGGAAGCGCATGGCTCCAGCCTTAGCCTCGGCGCACTTGGGATTCCTGTTTCCGGCTCGCTCTCCGGCGTCGGAGACATCGATGCGGCAATGACGGGGCAATCCGGACGCACGCCGTCCATAGTGGCGCGCGCGCATGCAGCCGCCGTCCATTACAACGGAATTGCGCTGCGGAGCCTGTTTGCCAGAGCCACGTCCAACGGGCGTGTTATTGCAATACAGCGACTGCGAGCCGACGATCCTAAGGGCGTGGTGATTGCTGCAGGGACTGTGGATCTTAAGCGCAAGCTGCTGGACCTCACAGTCAACTCCGATGAACTCAATCTGGCAGCGGTAAGCCACCTCGCCGTTGCGCAACCCGTTTCCCTGAAGCACGAGACCTTTGCTCCGCCAATCAGCGGATTCGCCTACCTACGGAGCCGCATCGATGGGCCGTTCCAAAACCTCCAGGCGACGGGCAAGGTGGTTGCCTTTGGTGTGCAAACACGGGCGACGCATATCAACATCGATCGCGTCGCTACTGCCTTCAACGTAACACGCCGTGCGATCACACTCACCGGAGGTGATGCTGAGCGTTATCCGGGCGACCTTGTGTTCAGCGCTGTCGTCACCAACCCGTTCGCCGCTACGGCATCCCTGGACGCCAGCGCAAACGCGCGGGGCTTTGACGTAGGCGAGTTGCTTCGTACGGCCGGTATTGCCATGCCGGCAGACGTACAACTTGCGGGAGAAGCGGATGCGAGCGGCATCCATGTGCTGGGCCCAATAAATCACCTTCGATTGGCTGCGCCCGCCGAGCTCACCGTGCGCGATGCCCGGCTCAACGATCTTCCGCTCGACATAGCCACGGCCGGCATTATGTACCAGGATGGTGCGTGGAGTTGGGACGGGCTGCTCAAGCTCGCCTCAGGGTCGATTCGACTTCATGGCGGACTGTCGAACGAGCAACAGTTGAGCACAGCAATTGCCGTCACCGATATCAACCTCGATTCTCTTGCCAACGCGCTGCCTGCGAACAACCGTCCAGCACTTTCCGGCATTCTGAGTGCGCAGTTGGCGGTGCGTGACCAGATAAGCCATCCGGTTAGTGCATCGGGCAGCGTTGCGGCTGCCGGGCTCGCCGTAAATGGAATCGCCATCGGCGACCTCTCTCTGGCCGGCAGCTGGGATGGTGCAAACGTTACCATGGCATCAGCTGCACTTACCGATCCGTCGGATTCCACCAGCCGGATTACGGCGACGAATGTCGCCTGGAATACCGCGACCGGAAGCTTGTCGGCGGCCAAACCGGTGATCATATCGCACACGCCGGTATCACGTATCCGCAAAGCGCTGGCAGCGTCGGCATTTGGCGCAACATCCACCGGGAAACGGGTGGTTTCGCTCCTGAATGAGGTTACAGGAAGCATCAACGGGCAGGTGGCCGTTTCGGGCAGCATTACCAATCCAGTGGCCAATGTGCGCTGGAATGTTGCCAACTTGCTTGCGTTTGGTCAGCCGTTCGCAGCCGCCACCGGCAGCGCCGAGATCACCCGCACGGCGTTTCTCAGCCCTTCGCCGGGCGATCCGACTGACCTTATACGGTTTGCCGGGCCCGTTTCGGGTACCACCGCGCCGGAACTCCTTCAGGCGAAGAGTGTGGCTGTGGAGTTCGGTGGCAGCTTGAATGCCGATATTGACGCATACCACGTTGACCTCGGCGCCCTTCAGGCCGCTACCAACCCGCTGCCTTCTTCACTGCGCATTCGTGGAACTGCCGATCTTGTCGGCATAAGCGCCAGTGGCACAACGAAATCGCCGGTGCTCGATATTTCAGCCGCGCTTTCACACCTTGCAATGGTTACACCAAGCTCTGGACGCACCTGGCAGTTGGATAACGCCGACATCGGGCATATCCACGTTGCCGATGGCGGCATCGTGGCGGACGACATCACCCTCTCTAAACTCGGCACCGAACAGCCGACGCCCGCGCACTACGTCCTCCGCCTTCGCGGCTCCGTGGGTTTCAACTGGCAGGCTCCGTGGGTAGCGCCGGACGCACCACTAAAGATCACTGCCGACTTCCCGCAGCAGAGCCTTCAGATCCTTCAGGCATTTGGTATCACCGGATTGCACGACACGACCGGTACCGCGGAAGCTCACGCCCAGTTAGCCGGTACGCGGGCTCAGCCTGAGCTGACCGGCGAGATGGACATTCACTCTCCAAACTTCCGCATCGGGCCGCTCGCAACGGGCTTGAAGAATCTAAACGGTGTGGTATCGTTCGAGCAGGATCACATCCAGGTGGTAACATCGGCGGATACGCAGGTGATCTGGCGGGGTAAACCCGTGCCTTCGGCGCAACCCTCACACCTCACCCTTACCGGCTCCCTGCCGTTGGGCTTCACCAAGGAGGCGCATCCGGTATCTGGGCTACAGCTTCGCGCCACCAATCTGTTCTTCGATGAGCCGGTACTACCCGGATTGAACAGCGGAGCCGCCAAGGGGTTGGCTCAGATTGCGCTCGACGTGACAGGATCAGCGCGTAAGCCGGTGATCAGCGGCAGCATTTCGGTGCACGACGGGCAGATCGTGCTGCCCTCCGACTTTGGATCTTTGAGTTCCGCCGCGACGTTGTTACCCGCAATACCTGCGTTTCGTGATGTAACGCTGAACGTGGGTAACAATGTCAGCATGTCGGGCATGGCGCTGGCTGCTAAGGTTACCGGCGCGCTGATGTTGGTTGGCACGCCGAGGGATCCCCGCGTAAACGGCCGGCTGCGGATCACATCGGGCAAGTTTACGCTGCCGACGGCACGGTTCACGGTGGACCCGCCGGGCCTGGTGGACATTACCTATCCCGTGTACGCATCGGCAGATCCGCAGGATAAGCAACTCGGAATCAACGTCAATCTCACTGCCGATACCTTCATCACAGCTTCTTCTATCAGTGGCGTCAACAAGAGGTACCACGTGTTCGTTACCGCCAAGGGGCCGCTGACGGGCGAGGCGTCCAACCGTCTGACCGGCGCACCGCTGATGCAGTTGGCGCTTCGAACCGATCCACCAGACCTGGCGATCGGCCAGGCGAACCTTGCATCCAAACTGGCCGGCGTGTTTACTGGTATCAACTCGCTCAACAGTCTCTCGCGTGCGCCTGGCGATGCGCTGGCCGCAGAGGTGCTTAACGTATTTCAGGGATCGGTGCTGCCGAGCCTGTTCGACAAGCCGGCCAAGCAACTTGGTTTTCAACAGCTCGAACTCAATTACGATCCGATCGAGCAACTCAGCTTTACGGCCAGCCGACGGCTGTTCGGGCCATTTTATGCGAACTACATGCGCAGTCTTACGGCTACGCGCAACTACTACGATCTCAAGGTCAGTATGAAGTTGAGAAACGATCTGCAACTGTCGTGGGAGACGGACGACCAACGTACCGACAAACTGCTGGTAGAAGGAATCTGGAAGTTCTGAAACTGCAGTGGAAGAGTTCTCACCGGGGTGGTGGCTGCCGGTATAGCGTAACAAACCCGGCGACCGAGCGTCGAAATCAGCAACAAGACCGGCCCGGCGCTGTGGAAGGCGGAAAGCCGCAAACGGATTATCGTGCAGTTGCGCGAACTGGTGCGTCCGGGGTAAGGTGTAACCATGGCGGATGGCGTTCGATCGGTACCGGTGCATACCACGCTGGCAGGCGCTTTGGCGCAGGCCGTAGCGGCGCGTCGAAGTGCCGAGACGGCAGCGCGCGCGGCCGGCATCGATGTGGATGCCGGTCTACAATTTGATGAACTGGTCAGCAAATATGAACGCCGTATATTCAACATCATCTTCAGGATGGTGGGTGACTACGAAGACGCATGTGACCTGACGCAGGATACGTTCATAAGCGCCTACCGGCACTATGACAGGTTCCGTGGTGAGGCCAGGGTGTTTACCTGGCTTTACCAAATAGCCCGCAATCTCTGTATCAATCGCCTGCGCCAGCGTGACCGGCACCGACTGATGCGAATCGAATCGCTGGACCAACCCGCACAGGCCGATTCATCCGGAGAAGTCACGCGTGACGTTCCCGACAGCCGACAGGCGCCGCATACCGTGCTCGCGCGCAAGGAACTCAATGCGCAGATTATGGCGGCCATCGACACGCTTCCGCCCGAGTACCGCGAGGTCATCGTACTCCGCGAATTCCAGGATATGACCTACGCCGACATCGTGGAGGCAACCGGCCTTACGCTCGAAAA
Organism: Armatimonadota bacterium; assembly: GCA_028871815.1. Lineage (NCBI taxonomy): Bacteria > Bacillati > Armatimonadota > Armatimonadota bacterium. The sequence goes on from JAGWMJ010000015.1 coordinate 21,828, forward strand.
CGTCAAAACCCGCATTTCACGCGCCCGTGCAATGCTCCGACGCGAGCTGACTTCCTACTACCGCAGTTAGCCGCTTCCAGGGGCGCAGAGCCCGGCTGCTCCCGAACTGCTCAGACTCTTATTGATTAGGCGCGCGGAAGCGCGCCACGGGAGATACCGACCGCATGAACTGGTTCAGCAAACGGAGCGCAGCCGCTTCCTCCACGGTTGTTCTGCCGGTAGCCGCGCTGCTGCTGTCGGTCGGCGCGGCCGCAACCGCTTCGCCAACACATCCAGTCTCGCACAAGCATTCGCCCGGCGCCAAACCCACGGCGGCGCCGCTGGGCCCCGCATGGTCTTGGAAGCAGTTCAGCAAAGCGACGCAGCCGGCTCCGCAAGGGGCGTTGGTACAAAACCCTGCCAAGCCACCGAGCCCGGCGAAACCCGATACCCCACCACCGGCGGCGCCACAAACATCGCTTCCGACCGTGCCGCAAGCCGGCGCGACGCCCAAAATCGGCGAAATCGACGTAACCGGTAACAAAACACTCTCCAGTGCATTCATCATCGCTGCCAGCGGACATAAGGTCGGCGATCCGTGCACCGATGAGACGCTGAGCGAGATGCAGACCAACATCTACCGTACCGGCTTCTTTGGTTTCCACAGCGCCGATCCGGCCGATGCAGTCAAAGTGTCGTCACAGGAGAACAACCCCCCGAACGGTTTCTGCAAGGTCCTCATTGAAGTGGATGAGAACCCGACCATAAAGGCGGTGAACATCACCGGTTCCGGACCGATCAAGCCGGAGGAAGTCCGGTCCCTACTGCACATTGACCTCACTCACGGAGCGGTTTATAGTGAGGATCAACTCGGCCGCGACCTGCAGGATATACAGGACCTCTATAACAAGCGCGGATACCTGATGGCGCCGGCGCAGGATACCGGGCCAGACCCCAAAAACCCCAGTATCCTCAATGTATCCCTCGTCGTTGCTCGCGTTGCGGAAATCAAGATCACAGGCAACCACAAGACGCGCAGCAGAGTGATCACGCGCGAGATGCACACGAAGCAGGGCGACTACTTCAATCAGTTCACGTTGGACCGCGACCATGCGCGGCTGCTGAACCTCGACCTTTTTGACGACGTCATTCCGGCGGTGCGCAACCTCGGGCCGGGTCGCGTGGGCGTGGCGTTAAGCGTTCACGAGAAGCGGACCGGTACCGTGAACGTCGGCGTTGGTTACAGCAGCAGATCGCAGCTCATCGGCTTTGCAGAACTGGCTGAAAACAACTTCCGGGGTCTGGGTGAGGCCGTCAGTCTACGTTGGGATACCGGCGGCATTTCCAACAAGAGCAGTGTGGAGCTTGGCTTCACCGAACCGTGGATCGATAAGCGGCACACTTCACTAAACGTTCAGGTTTACGATCGTACGGTGTACCGATTTGCCAACACGATCCAGAACGCGCTGCCTGCGCCAAGCGGCTCTCTTTCAACCTCCGACCACTACAACGAGCAGCGACTGGGCAGCACCATAACCGTAAGTCGTCCCTTCCATTCCGACTATCGCGCCGCCGTTACGGTGCGCGGCGAAAACGTGCGCACCGACGCGCTCAGTCTCTCGCCGATCAACGCCGACATCGTCCAGAACGGGCCTATCTACTCGTTGGCGGGTTCCATAATCCACAACACGCGTGACCTGGATCTGGATCCGGTAGAGGGTGAGTACCAGACTGCGAGCCTGGAGTTTGGACATGCGCGTCTCTCTCCAGTGAACCCCATCATCACAAACGGTGTTTTCGGTGACGTCAACTTTGTGAAACTCAGTCTGGATCAGCGCGAATACTTCAGCCTGACCGGGCCGCGCCCAGCAAACAAGCCCGAGGAGGATAAGTCGGCCATCGCCGTGCGGATGCTGGCCGGCACGGCCGCCGGCAAGCTGCCGTTTTTTGAGCAGTACTTTCTCGGCGGCGCCGACAGCTTGCGCGGCTACCGTGAGGACCGGTTCTGGGGCACCAACATGGTGCTGGGCTCGGTGGAGTTTCGACAGCCAATCGCCCGGCGCCTAAAGGGCGTGCTCTTTTTTGACGTTGGTGATGCCTGGGGTGGCCAGTATGCCAACGTAAATCTCTCGGGGTTCGCGCAGGGCCAGTTCAAGCTGCATCCGGCAATTGGCTTTGGCGTCCGCGTCGGCACCCCGTTAGGTCCGGTTCGCCTCGATTTCGGATTCGGCGATGAAGGCGGACGCACCCATTTCAGCATTGGAAATGTGTTCTGACAGGCGGCTATCTCGCGAGCAACCCGCCGGTATCGCCTGTGAAATTGCGCGACTACGCACGCCGAGCCTCGCGCGTAGTCGGCGTCGGGTCGGTCTGCTATAATACGCATGCATCGGCCGTGAAAGGAACCTCCGTATGACTAGTCCCAGGCTGTCGCTGAATGCCATCGTGCTTGCGGCCATCGTAATGTGCATCGTGATGTCGATGGTTGGCGCCCGCAGCGAGCAGGCCAAGACGACAACCGGCCTGAAGATCGCACGTGTGGATGTCAGCGCCGTTATGTCGCAGTACAAATTCGCGGTTACTGGAACAGCGGCGATTCAGAAGAAGTACGACGTGGAAGTCGCCACGTTACGTGCCTGGGGCCAAAACAATCTGCTCGCTGCAGGCGATCAGGACGCTCTGGCCCAGTTGGTGGCTGCCGATCAAAGTGCGGCCGGCGCCTCTGCCGATCAGAAGGCGCAGGAGCAGAGGCTGTTGACAAAAAGTAAGGGGCTCATTAACGAGTATACAGCCCTGCAGTCCAAACAGGCCGGCAATCTCACGCAGCAGGATAAGGATCGCATGACCGAGCTGATGCGGCGTGCCAGCGATACCGAAACCCGCGTCAACCAGAGCAAGACGAACGACGAGGACGAGCTTCAGACGGAACTCAATACGCTGCGGACCAAAGCCGTACAAGATGTTACCGATGCAATTAGCAAGGTGGCTAAGGACAAAGGTTACAACCTGGTGCTCAGCAGCGAAGTGGCGTACTATACCGATACCGACCTGACGGACACGGTCGTCGCCTCACTCAACAAATAGCACGGCGCAAAAATGCCCACCGGCTGTTTAGCCAATTGGCCGCTTGTCCCGCGTAGGGCACGGTACGCACTCGCGTACCCACTACTGGTCGCACTCATCCTGGCCGGCTGCGCCCGCCAGGCCACACCGCCAGCGCAACCGGTTGCCGTGAACATAAACGTACTTCTCAGGGCGTACCCGCAGCCGGCCGCGCAGCCGGAGTCGCCAGTCAGTGCGTCACCCGTAACGCTGGCTGCGCCGGCAGCCTTGCCCCGGATTGCTCCATCCACTCTCCCCATCGCCAGGAGCCTGGAGGATGCACGCGAGGCTCGAATCCTGCAGCAGCGGCGCCAGTTTCTGACGGCGCTCGTTGCATCGCTTCAACGCAGCAACGCCGTTACCGTTGCTGCCGCACAAAGAGCTGAGCAGAAGCGGCTTACCGGGCTGCTCGCCGCTGCCACCGAGACAGCGGTAAACACCGTGCGCCGCCGTCGGCGGAGCGAGGCTAGCCGTTTTGACGACCAGATCCGCAGCCTCCGGTTCCGAAACACGGTGCTGGCCTTTCAGGCTCGCGTCTTCTCAGGGAGAGATCGGCTCGATACTTTGGCGCAGAAGCAGGTGGTTCAAACCCGGCTAGACAGTCTCGTTGCACAACAGACAGCTATCCTCACGCGCGATACTGCGCCGGCGGTTGAAGCGATCGTGGCGCCGTATCGCAAGCAGATTTTCGCTGAATCTGCCGCGCGCGCACAGGCTCTCGCATCGCGCCTTGCACAGCAGACTACCGACAGAGAAGCGCGCGAGGCGGCGCGAATGGCCGGCGCTGAGCAGGCGCTGAGTTCCATCGATACGGGTATCGCCCGGGTAGCGCCGCTGACGGCTGCAGAGATCACGCCACTTAAGGCGTTTTGGCCGCAAACGCAGTTTCACACACTCCAACCGGCTTCGCTGGCGGCCAGCGCGCGCGGCCAACAGCGGCGCGTCGCCTTGCTATTTGCGGCCGCCACGTACGCCGATGCTGTGAGCTTTGCGCGGCAATATGCTGCCATTCGGGGTTGGAGGCTCGTTCCGTTCGGTACCCGCGGAGCCCACGACATTACGCGTGAAGTGACCACTGCCCTCCGCGCAAGTCTCCGCACCGCTGGAGTCCAGTCACTGTGAACGAAATCGGAGCAAATCGGCGCAATCTGGACTGGACCGCGCAGGACGTGGCCCAATGGCTGGGTGTTCCCTTGGACGGGCTCGGTTCTATGGCCATTTCCGGCATGGCGGATATACCCGTCGCCGAGCCAACCGATCTGGTTTTCGCCGATGACGCTGCCCATTGTGAGCTTGCTGCCGAACGTGGATGCGGAGCTATACTGACCACGCCACAATCGTGGGCTGCTGCGCAGAAGCGGCCGCCGGCCGGTATCCTGGTCTCAAACGTCCGGGCTTCGTGGGTGGACCTCCTGGAAAGGCTTGAGGCCGATGCCCCGTTTCCCGCTGGTATCCATCCAGCCGCAGTCATCGATCCCGAAGCCCAGCTGGCAGATGATGTCTCGATCGGAGCTTTTGTAACAGTGGCGGCCGGTGCCGTACTGCACGACGGCGTGCGCGTGGATGACGGCGCTCGAGTTGGCGCCGGCTGTACGATCGGCGCCGGCACTCGCATCTTTGCAAACGCCGTCCTCTACCCAAATGTGCGCGTTGGACGCCGGTGCCGCCTGCACGCGTGCTGCGTAATTGGCGCCGATGGGTTCGGCTATATCGCCGGTCCGCGTGGCGCACGCAAGATTCCGCACGTCGGCGGTGTGGTGATCGGCGACGACGTTGAGATCGGCGCCGCTGCGTGCATAGATCGCGGGCGCACCGGCAACACCACGATTGGGTCTGGCTGCAAACTCGATAACCTGGTGCACGTGGCGCACAATGTCCAGATTGGCGATGGCACCCTTATTGCCGCTTTGGTGGGTATCGCTGGTAGCGTGCGCGTCGGCCGCGGAGTTGTCTTCGGCGGGCAGTCCGGCGTCGCCGATCAACTCGAGATTGGTGACGGCGCGCGTATCGCGGGCCGCGGCGCTGTAGTGACCAATGTGCCTGGCGGTGAAACCTGGTCGGGATACCCAGCCGGCCGTCACAGCAACCGCATCCGTGAGGCAGTTGCACTCACTTACCTGCCGGATCTGCTCAAACGTGTGCGACGCCTTGAGCGGATTCTGTTCCCGGGTGATGACGGCACACACCGGGGCGACGCACCGTGAGCAGCTGCTCGCACGCGAGTGCATCTGTGCCAAAGGCGACCACGCTGGCGCGTGACTTTCAACTTAGTGGCCGTGGAATCCACACGGGCCAGCCGTGCCGGCTGCAGGTAACAAAAGCGCCTGCCGGCTCGGGCATCGTTTTCTCACGCAACGGGGTGCGGGTACCGGCCACGGCCCTGAATGTGGTGGGTACCGGGCGCTGCACCACTCTGGGGTATAACGGAACGACGGTTGCCACGGTGGAACACCTGCTGTCCGCAATGGTCGCCTGTCGCGTTGATAATGCGCTCATCTGCCTCGACGGTCCCGAGGTGCCAATTATGGATGGCAGCACGCAGCCGTTCTGTAACGCAATACGTCATGCCGGCATCCTCGCGCTGGAAGCACCAGCTCCTGTTCTGCAACTCGATTCCGAAGTCTCGATCCATGCAGGTGACTCCTCGATTACCCTCACTCCCGCACGGGGTCTAAGCCTTGAGGTGAGTACGGAGTTCGATGACTGGGCCGAGGGTGCAGCAACAATACGGCTTGACATGGAACCGGATGCCGCCGATTGGCGAAACCGTGTCGAGCCGGCCAGGACATTCGCATTCCGGCGCGAAGTGGAAGCGCTGCTTGCCGCCGGTTTGGCGAAGGGTGGCACCACGGAAAACGCGCTCGTGATTACTCCGCCGGATGAGTTCTCATCGCCACTTCGTATAGACGCCGAATGGTGTGCGCACAAAGCAGCCGACCTGCTGGGCGATCTGGCGCTGGTTGGGGCGCGCATACAAGCGCACGTAAAGGCAATTCGTCCCGGGCATACGGTAAACTGCGATCTGGCCCGCAGATTACTGGCAATAAGAACAAGCGGAGCGATCGGCCAGATGGAGCAATGCGTATGATGGATATTGAAGAGATTCGCAGCATCCTGCCGCACCGGTTTCCTATGCTGCTGGTGGATCGGATTCTGGAGGTGCAGGAGGGCGTTCGTGTCGTTGGCCTCAAGAATGTGACGATCAACGAGCCGTTCTTTGTCGGCCATTTTCCGGCCGTTGCCGTTATGCCCGGTGTGCTCATCATCGAATCGATGGCGCAGGTTGCGGGCTTGATGCTCCTCCGGATGCCGGATCATCTGCACAAACTGGTCTACATCGCCGAAGTCGAACGGATGCGATTCCGACGGCCGGTGGTGCCCGGCGACACGCTGATCACTGAGGCCACGATGGACTGGCTGCGCGGCGCATTCGGCCAGGTTACCATGGTGGGTCGTGTGAACGGCGAGGTCGTGGCCGAAGGCACAATGAAGTTCAAGATCATGGATTCGCGCGGCAGCCAGACCGCACCGGCGAGGCGTACGCACCTGGCAAATGGCGCCGTGCAGAGGGATGGACCGGAGCTGCTGGGAGAAGACGAAGCCAGTATGGCTGTGACGGCTGCGTTGGTCGGCGGCGAGCAGGAGTAGATCCATGGCGATAGCCCCGGAATTGACGGCCAGTATCCACCCCACGGCAATCATCGATCGATCCGCCGAGCTCGACGCCGGAGTGGAGATAGGGCCGTACTGCATTATCGGGCCGCACGTGTTTCTTGGCGCCGGCACCGTCCTTCACGCTCACGTAGTTATTCAGGGCTATACGCGCATTGGATCTAACTGTCAGATCCACAGCGGGGCCATCATCGGCGGACCGCCGCAGGATACCAAGTTCAAGAACGAGCGCAGTTACGTATCCATCGGCGATAACAACATCCTGCGCGAGTGCGTTACCATTCATAGGGCAACAGGCGAAGGCAACCGCACGGTGCTGCGGGATAACATCATGCTCATGGCCTACGCGCATGTAGCCCACAATTGCGACATCGGAAACTACGTCACTATTGCATCATACGCGGGAATCAGCGGGCACGTCACGGTAGAAGATAACGCCAATATCGGTGGCATCGTGGGTGTTCATCAATTCTGCCGGATTGGCCGTTTGGCGATGGTGGGCGGAATGTCGGGCGTTACGCAAGATGTACCCCCGTACATGCTCGCCGCGGGCCGACCCGCGAAGGTATACGACGTGAACACGCGCGGATTGCGGCGATATGGTATCTCACAGCAGGTACGCATTCAGCTGCGTGAAGCGTACAAGCTGCTCTATCGCTCGGACCTTAACGTTACACAGGCGATGGAAGCTATTGGTGAGGAGATCCCGATCAGTCAGGAGCTCGACCATCTGCTGGAGTTCATTCGCAGCATCCGTAACGGCGTTAGCGGACGCGGCAACAACCTGATGAGCTGATGGAGATCGCGATCATCTCGGGCGAGCCTTCGGGCGACGCGTTGGGAGCCGAGCTGGTCTGCGAACTCAAGCGGCAGCGGCCGGATTGCACCTTCTGGGGGCTCGGCAGCGGCGCTATGCGCAGCCAGGGCGTACGCCTGTTGGCCGACAGCGCATCGTGGGGCGCCATTGGTGTGATCGAGGCACTGACCAAAGTGCCGGTCATCCTCACGCGGATAGCACCCATGATCAAGCGGGAGCTGGCCGCCCGGCGTCCCGATCTTCTAGTCTTAGTCGACTTTGGTGCGTTTAATGTGCCCCTTGGCCGCTTTGCGCGATCATTGAAGCTGAAGACCTTCTACTTTGTTCCACCGGGATCGTGGCGCCGCATCGGAAGAGGCGCCGAGACGCTCGTAGAGGCGTGCGATGCCGTGGCGACACCGTTTGCGTGGTCGGCAGAGTATCTGAGCTCCGCCGGGCTGCCGACAATCTGGTGCGGGCACCCGGTGCTGGATCGATGCCGTCCATCACTTACTCGCGCCGCATTCTGCGAGCAGTTCGGCTTGCGCCCCGGTGCTCCGATCATCGCGCTTCTTCCGGGCAGCAGGACGGCCGAAGCCTCGGCGCTGATGCCGGTACTGGTTGACGCGGCATCCGAGATCACGGCGAAAGAATCCGACGCGCAGTTTGTTGTGGCGGTGGCCCCATCTATTTCACGAGAGATGATGGTGAGCTTACTCGGCCGTCATCCGGATCTCGGAAGTCGCTTCAATGGGCTGTGGCGACGGGCCTCCGATGCTATCGGCCAAACACTTCTGAGGCCGGTTGATCGAACGGTTCCCGTACCGGCTGCCGCGCTTCCAGATGGCTCGAGCGCTCCATTCCCACCAGAGCCGGACCGGAAACGCGCTTCCGTGCGGCGTGAGGCGCCGCCTGCGTTTGTGTTGGTATCCGGAATGGCGATCGATGTAATGGCCCACGCGAACGTCGTCATCGCCTGTTCCGGAACGGCAACGCTGGAAGCGGCCGTGCTCGGCGTGCCAACGGTGATCGTCTACAAGGGGTCGCAGCTTCAGTACATCGAGTACAAGCTGCGCGGGATCCAGCGGAAGGTGCCGTTTATCGGCATCCCAAACATCCTGGCCGAACACCAGATCATGCCGGAGCTCCTGCAAAACGATGCCACGCCGTCGGCGGTTGCTGCGGCCGCATTGGAGTTAATGAACGACGTCGGCTCCAGGGCGGTAGCAAAAGGCGAGATGGAGAAGATCAAGGCGCTGCTTGGTTCGCATGGCGCTGCGGCTCGTGCCGCTGAGTTTGCTCTGAGTATAATGAAGTCATGACCGAAATGCCGAGAAGCGCGTCGGTAGGGGCTTCACTCACCGAGGGGCAGGTTCAGCGCCGGCTGCTCTCGTACCTGCGGCCGCAGCTGACACCGCTGCTCGGAGGATTGTTCTGTGCAGCGGTAACGGCGGCGATAGCCGCCGGGATTGCACGTTTGATCGAGACCGCCATCAACGCGATGATGATGGGCCGGGTTGATCTGCTCGACCTGCTGTGCGCTCTTGTCGTCGGCGTATTTGTGATAAAGGGCGTATTTACGTTTGGCCAAAGCTACCTCCTGGCGCTGGTGGCCAACCGCGTGGCCACGCGCCTGCGCGATGAGATCTTTGCGCACGTGCATTCGCTTTCGCTCTCGTTCTTTCATCGCCGGCGCACCGGGGCCATCATGTCGGTGATTACGAACGATGTTCAGGTGATCCAGAATGCCGCGATGTCGCTGCGCAACGTCGTCTCAGCGCCTATCACTATTGTAGCCAGTGTGCTATACCTGTTCTTTATTAGTTGGCGCCTTGCTATCGCCTCTATCATCTTTATTCCGTTCATGGCGGTCGTCATAAGCAGCATCGGCAAACGGATTCGGAATATCTCGCGGACTGTTCAGGCACGTCTCGCCGACGTTTCCACGATCATGGAAGAGACGGTCGCCGGAGTCCGCGTCATCCAGTCCTTCGCCGCTGAGCGGCATGAGGTCAACCGGTTCGTAACGGAGAATGGCCGGGCCCTGGGCGCTGTTATGAAGGGCGCGCGCCGCAGCGCCCAGCTGCGGCCGCTTATCGAGTTGATTGGCGCCTTCGGCATAGCCCTGGTGCTGTTCATGGGCGGCAACGAGGTCGCTCACACCATTCAGGTGCAGCACCACCTCCAACAAAACTGGATTGCGGCTCATCCAGCACAGCCGCCTCCTGCATCCTCGTCGTTTCCCGTCGCGGGCGCGATGACCGAAGGCGCCCTGATGGCGTTTCTATATCTGCTGAATCTCATGGCTCGCTCGGCCGGCGATATCGGCGGAATTGCCACACTGCGCGCTCAGGCAATGGCCGGCGCAAGGCGCATTTTCGAAGAGATACTGGACGTGGAGTCGGAGGTCGTGCAGCCTGCGGAACCGGTTCGGCTCGACAGGATCAGCGGCCATATCGAGTTTCAGAATGTCAGCTTCAAGTACTCACCCGATGGCGCGCCAGTGCTTTGCAACGTCAGCTTTGAGGTTCGGCCCGGTGAGGTGGTTGCGCTGGTCGGAGCCAGCGGATCGGGCAAGAGCACCATTGCCGACCTGATTCCCCGCTTTTTTGACCCGGTCGCGGGCGCAATCCGCATAGATGGCGTCGATATACGCAGGCTCGATCTTGAGAGCCTTCGCAAGCAGATCGGCATCGTGCCGCAAGAGACATGGCTCTTTGCAGGCACGCTCCGCGATAACATCAAATATGGCTGCCGCGATGCCGAGGAAGAGCGGGTTCGCGCGGCGGCGTATGCCGCCAACGCCTCATTCATCAACAGCATGCCACAGCAGCTGGATACCATCGTCGGGGAGCGTGGCATCCGACTCTCGGGTGGCGAACGCCAGCGTATCGCGATTGCCCGCGCCATCCTTACCGATCCGCGCATCCTGATTCTCGACGAGGCAACCTCGTCGCTGGACGCGTCGTCGGAGGCATTGGTTCAGGAGGCCCTGGACCACCTGATGCAGAACCGCACCACGCTCGTCATTGCGCACCGCCTCTCTACCGTGGTCAATGCGGACCGCATCCTGGCGGTGCGAGAGGGAGCGATCGTCGAGGCCGGCACACATGCCGAACTCCTGAATGCCGGCGGATACTACGCGAATTTGTATGAGACGCAGGTTCGGACCGCGGGTCCGACCGGTGCCTGACGTGGCAGTTACTTCGCTGGAACAGAACGATAGCTGGAGAGCGCGCCATGCACTGCGCACCAGAATCACTTCGGCATTCGTAGTCGGCTTGGTGCGCTCTCTCTATGCCACATACCGCCTGCGCGTGCACCGGTTGGACGAACTGGTGCCTTCATCCGGCGGTGCGATTCTGCTCACATGGCACGGCCGAACGCTGATTCCCGCGAACCTCCTCCGGAATCGCGGCTACTGGGCGCTGATATCGCTGTCGAGGGATGGTGAGCTGCAGAACGCGATCTTTCAGCGGTATGGCTTTCAAACCGTACGAGGGTCCACCGGCAGAGGCGGTATACGTGCCGCGATCGAGGTCGCGAGTAAGCTTCGAGCCGGTGGTATTCTGACCTTCACTCCCGATGGCCCACGCGGCCCCTCGCACAAGGTGCAGCACGGGGTGATTTTTATGGCGCAGAAATCGGGCGTTCCCATTATTCCTGTCGGCATTAGCGCCAGTAGGCGTTGGCAGCTGAAGAGTTGGGACCAGTACATGGTTCCGAAGCCATTTGCAACGATCTGGTTTGTCGTTGGCGATCCCATCTACGTGCCGCCCGTGGTGGATGACGTCCTGCGCGACGAGCTTGCCCGCACGATTGAGGTGGCCATCAACCGGCTGGAGCGCGACGCCGAACTCCGCTGTGGCCACTCAACATATCCTTCGGACTGGCGGCTGGCGTGAGGAAGCTGCGATAAACCACAGAACCTATAATGCAGCCCTGGCTGCCGGCTCGCCTTTGTTGGCGGCATGGCTTGCTCAGCGGTGGATCACCGGCAAGTCGCGACCCGGGTGGCGCGAACGTTGGGGAAAACTGCCCGAGTCCGTTGTTGCCGCCAACGGATGCGTATGGCTGCACGCCGTATCGGTGGGCGAGACTGTAGCGGCCATTCCAATCGCGCAAAGTCTGCGCCAGCAAGCGCCGCATCGTCCGATTGTAGCTTCTGTTTCCACTCCAACGGGAATGGCCATTGCCCAGAGCCGGTTGTCTGCCCTGGTTGATGGCATCTTCTATATGCCGTTTGACCTGCCCTGGGTTGCCGAGCGGGTCCTCGACGGACTCAGGCCGCGCGCGTTCGCAGCAGTTGAAAGTGAACTGTGGCCAAACCTGCTGCATGCGCTGCGCCGCCGCGCGATTCCCACGCTGGTTGTAAATGCCCGAATGAGCGATCGGACACTCCGGTTTGCTTTGGGCGCCGGCCGCGGAGTGTACCGGTGGATGCTTGCCAACGTGGATCGTGTTCTGGCGCAATCGGACGAGGATGCGCGGCGCTTCCGGCAGGTGGCGGGACCGGTCTGGTCTGAGGGTGTGTGCCGCACACTTGGCAACTCCAAATACGATACCGCTTCGCCGGTACTCAACGCGGCGGAAACCGCTGCCCTGCGCGCGAACCTCAGACTTCCCGCAGCGGCGCCCGTCTTCATTGCCGGTAGCACGCGATCTGGGCAAGAGGATGGCGTGGTGCTCGATGCCTACCGCCGGATGGCGCAAGCCGTTCCTGGTCTTTGTCTCATCATCGCGCCAAGGCACCTCGAGCGCGTACCGGCCCTGGAGCGCGAGATGCTCGCCGCGCGACTCACGCCCGTCCGGCGGACGGCCATTCCGCCGGAAGGCGATGTCAGGTGTATCATCCTGGATACGCTCGGCGAACTGGCCTCTCTCTATTCCGTCGCGGATGTTGCGTTCGTCGGCAACAGCTTTCCGCCGGTGGTGAAGGGTGGGGGACAAAGCCTCACGCAGCCGGTGTTGTATGGGCTGCCAACCCTGTTCGGACCGCACATCGCTACGGTACGGTCCGTCGCCGGCCAGCTTCAGGAGGCCGGCATCGGTTTCCAGGTGCATTCGGTTGATAGCCTGTCCGATGTTGCGATCGGGCTGTTTTCTTCTCCAGAGCAGCGCGCCTCGATTCACCTGGCTGCAGCGAACCTGGTTGCGGCAAACCAGGGCGCGTCACAGAGGTTCGCTTCCGAGATCCTGCAGCTGGCTTCGCGCGGCGCAGCCGGGTGCGAAGGCGTCGGGCAACATGGCCGATCGGCTTAACCGCATCCTGAACGCGCCGCACGCGCCGCTGCCCTTGCGGCTGGCAAGAGTTTCGCTGGCTGCGTTGGCACACCTGCACCACGCCGTGTTGCTGCTCTGGATGATGCCATTTGCAATCGGACTGCGGCCGCGCCACAGGCTGGCGCGACCCGTGGTGTCGGTAGGCAATCTCACGAGTGGTGGAACCGGCAAAACGCCATTCACGATCCTCGTTTGCCGAGCTGCCCAGCGGCTTGGCGCCAAGCCGGCGGTTCTTATTCGTGGCTACCGTGGCAAGTTCGAGCATGGCTGTGAGGTTGTGAGCGACGGAGAGCACGTGCTTCTCAGTCCGACCGAGGCAGGCGATGAGGCGGTGCTGCTCGCATTGGAACTGCCTGGCGTACCCGTGCTGGTTGGCCGTGACCGGCGTAAAACGGGGGCGATGGCGATCCGGGAGTTCGATCCGGATTTGCTGGTGCTCGATGACGGCATGCAGTTTCTGCAGTTGCATCGAGACCTGGATATTGCTCTGCTCGACCTCGCGCGGCCGTTCGACAACGGCTGGATGCTGCCGCGCGGTATGCTGCGAGAGCCGCCGTCACACCTGCGACGGGTAGACGCTGTGGTACTCACCTGCTCGCCGGGCGCAGGCGCGTGCACCGACGCCACGACGGAAGCGGACGTTCGTGTACACGCCCCGAGCGCGACACTGCTGCATGCTTTCGTTTCTGCGCACCAACTGCGACGATTGAATCACGGCGCAGATGCAGACGTATCGGGGATGAGCGGTCGGAAGGCCGTACTGGTCTCCGCGATCGCGCAGCCCGAGCGGTTCCATGCATTGGCCCGGGCGCTGGGCATGGATGTTGTATTCGTCGAGCATCATGCCGACCATAACCCGATATCAGCGGAACAGTGGCAGCAGGTATGCTCTAAGGCAATGCGCGCTGGCGCTGATATGGTGGTCACCACGGCAAAGGACGCTGTAAAAGCGCGCAGCCTTCCGCCGGATCCGCCAATTTACAGCCTGGACATCCGACTCCAGGCTCAGGAGGCGTTGGAACTGGACCGCATGCTTCAATGTCTGTTGTCGCGTGGTAATGCGGCCTTTGCAAACGCCCCTCTCCCTGCCGACGTCGGTGAAGCGCATTGAGCGCGCCTGGCAGCCAGGTTGCCGTACGGCGGAGCCTCAGTCGGCATGCGCGCACCGTGGCTCTGGCGGCCGTGGTTGCTCCGATGCGCGCACTGCCGTTAAGGGCTGGCCGGTGCGTGGGACGCTTCGTGGGGCAGTTGGTATTTACCTTGCTCAAACGCTATCGGACAGTTGCAATCTCCAATTTGGAGATGATCTACGGCGACGAGATGACAGCGGCCGAGCGCAAAGGGATCGCCAAGTCGGTATTCCTGAACTTCGGGCAATCTGCCGCCGAGTTTGTAAAGCTGCCGTCGCTCGCCGATGAAACAGTTAGCAGCCTCGTGGATGCTACCGGCGAGGAGTTTTTTGCCGAGGCTTATGCGCGTCATCACGGTGTCCTGTTGATATCCGCGCACTACGGTAACTGGGAGTGGATGGCGCGATGGCTGGCTATACGCGGCCATAAACTGACGATTGTTGCGCGCAAAGCGAATGACGCCGCGGCAGACAGACTGTTGATGCGGACGCGGAACGGCAACGGTACGGCTGTTGTTTTGAGGGGCAACTCGGTAAGAACGATACTTACCGCGCTCAAGAAGAACGAAATGGTGGGCCTGCTGCCGGACCAGAACTCGGCGGATGTCTGGGTGCCGTTTATGGGCCGGTTGACCGGTACGGCCGACGGGCCGGCCGTTCTGCATTTAAGGACCGGCGCCCCAATCGTGTTTGCCTTTTGTCGACGCCGTACCGATGGGCGATTCTGCATTGACGTAGAGCCGCCCCTGATGGTCGAGCCGACCGGTGACAAGGCACGCGACGTGGAGCGAGTTACCGCGGCTATCAACCAGCGCATCGAAGCGCGCGTGCGTGCGCATCCCGACCAGTGGCTGTGGCTGCATGATCGCTGGAAGGCATCGCGACTCGAACCCTGGGTGAGCATGCCGGCCCTGAAGAATGCCGACGTACCGCCGGCGCCGATAAGATAGTGACGAGAACGATTAAAGAGTCGATCGATTGAGCCTAACGCGCGTATCGCCCCGGCGAATCCTTGTGGTAAAGCTGAGTGCCATGGGCGATATCGTGCACGCGCTGCCCGTTTCCGCCGCGCTTGGGCGCGCTTTTCCCCAAGCCGAGATCATCTGGGTGACGCACGACGCGTTCTTGCCGCTTCTCGACGGCAATCCCTGGGTAACGCAAGTCATCAGCGTGCCCCGCTCTTACCGCAAATACGCCAACCTTACGGCCTACTGCCGGCGCTACTTTGGGCAACTGGTTCAGATACGGAAACTCCACTGTGATGTCTCCATTGACCTGCAGGGCCTCGCGAAGAGCGCGGTTGTGGTTGCGGCTGCCGGCGCGCGGACGCGGATAGGGCACTACTTTCAGCGAGAGTGCCTGGCGCGGATATCCCGGCCGGTCCGCCCAAACAGCGCCAGCATGCACGTGGTCGATCAGTATCTCGATGTTGCCTATTCGCTCGGCGGAGAGCGACTGCCGGCCGATTTTCCTCTGGCCGTGTCACCCGCAGATGAGGCCAGCGCGCGGGAACTGCTGCGGAGTGCTGGTATCCAGCCGGACCGGCAGTACGTTGTCATCAATCCTGCAGCTGGTCGTCCAATCAAACAGTGGCCGGCAGAGGCATATGCCCAGCTGATCAACCGAATCGGCGCCGAATTGGGGCTGCCATGCGTGTTGGTGACTGCAGATATGCCGGTGGCCGGCGCGGTTGCCTGCGGCGTCAAAGGTCCATTGGCGAATATCGCGGGCAAGACTAACATCAAGCAGCTGATTGCAATTCTTCGCGACAGCTGTCTGCACATCTGCGGCGATACCGGCTCAGCCCACATTGCGGCAGCAGTTGGCACACCCGTCGTAGCGCTTTTTGGACCCACTGACGCCGATCGCCTGGCGCCATACGGCCAGCGAGCGCAGGTAATTACTGCACGCCATCTTTGCGCCCCGGGTTGCTCACCAACGTCGTGTCGCCGTCATGGCGAGCGCTGCCTTGAAAGCATTACCGTGGATTGTGTCATCCAGCACGTTGGCTCGGTGCTGGAGCAGCGGCGGCGTACGGGCCCTGCAACGCACTTCGAACCGACGTCGGCGGCTGAGGCTGCCGCAGGCCTATGAACCGCCGAGCAGTTACTATCGACCCGAACAACCGGACAGCGGAATATGCCGGCTTCCTGTGCGAACGCCTGGAGCAAGGCGACATTCTAACCCTGGAGCGCACCCCATTCCTACCGTCGGCAGAAGAGATGGCGTTTCTTCGCGGTCAAAGGCAGAGCGCCAGTTCCACCCACAAAAACATCGCCTACAAGCCGGAAGTGGGACGCATCACAGGCGTTGCAGGACAGGCGGAGGTCGATGCCGAGCGCACACGCTGCATTCTCGCAGAGTACTCCCGCGGCGCTTTGGCCTTCCTTGCGGGCTTGTTCCCCCATTACGCAGCGCGTTGGAAGGTGGATTATGCGAGTTTTCGTCCGCTTGAAGAGCATGGTCGCAATATATCTATTCGCCAGCGGAATGATCTGATGCACGTGGACGCGTTTCCCACTCGGCCAACCCATGGCGGCAGGATTCTGCGGGCATTTACCAATATCCATCCGACCAAGGATCGGGTGTGGGCGATCGCCGCACCGTTTGACGCACTTGCCGAAAAATACGCCGCTGCGGCAGGCTTGCTGGCTGTCACGCGGCCGCACGCCACTGTTGCCAGGAAAATGAAACGCCTTGTTCATCGGGCCGTACCGAAAGTTCCGGATCGGTCGGCTTACGATGAGTTTATGCTGCTGTTTCACCACTACCTCAAGACGAACGAAGAGTTCCAGGGAGAGGGCAAACTTGGCGAGTACGTGTTTTCGCCTGGAACAACCTGGATATGCTTCACCGATCAGGTTGCCCACGCGGTACTCTCCGGTCAGTACGCCGTAGAACAGACGTGCATCGTGCCGCTATCGTGCATGAAGCTTCCCGATTGTTCGCCGATGGCCGTGCTTGAGCGCCTTGCGCGACGGAGCTTGCGATAATGCATTCGATGGCGGGTTGCTCCCGGTGACAACTCCTCTCCGCGCCGCGCGAGCCGCCCACAGCCGCCTAACTTCGGCCAAGCGTATCGCCGTTGTTGCCAAATTTGGCTACATGGGCGACACGATTGTGGCGACACCGTTTCTCCACCGGTTGCGCCTCGCTGCTCCCGATGCGCATATCGATCTCATTACGTCGAAGTCCGGCGCGGTGGCCGTAAAGAACTGTCCATGGATCGATCGCGCTCTGGCGGTCGAAAAAGGTCGGAGCAGTCGGATGGGTGAGAACCGCGCATTGCTGCGAGCGCTGAGATCGCCAACGTGTGATGTCGTGTTCCTGCTGAACCGTTCGTTCCGATCGGCGGCGATGGCGGTGCTCGCAGGCGCCAGACTGCGGGTTGGCTTCGACAACGAACATCGGAAGATTCTGCTCTCTCTGCCGGTGCCGTATCTGTTCGACCGTAACGAGCTCGATTGCCATCTGGACCTCCTACGCAGCCTGGGGGTCGACTGCGAACCTGAACTCCCATCGATCTGGGTGACAGACGGTGAACGTGAGGCGGCTCGGTCGGTGCTGAGGAGACCTGGTACCGAAGCGTTGATGCCGGATGCGTTTGTTTTGGGCATGCAGCCGGGCTCGAACGATCCGGCTGTGCGAGCGTGGGGCGTACCACGCTATGCCGAAGCAGCCGATACCATCGCAGCAGACCTTGGCGCGCGTGTTGTACTCCTGGGCGGCGCTGCAGAGCGCCAAACCGCCGACCAGGTAGAGCGCGCCATGAAGACAGGCTGTATCAACATGGTCGGCGAGCTGTCACTCCGAGAATCGCTCGCGCTGATTGGAGTCTGTACCGGTTGGATCGGTAACGACACCGGATTGCTGCACGCAGCGGTAGCCCACCGCGTACCCTCGGTGGGCATCTTCGGGCCAACCAAGGTGGTACGCTGGGGATACAACACGGTGAAGCACCGCTCCGTCGCCGTGTTCAATGGTGGCGCAGCCGCAAGCGATATCCGCGAGTGCCTGAATGCAATACCGGTAGCACGGGTAGTTTCGGAGCTGCACGGCGCCGTGCGGGGAACAATTGGCGCCAATAGCAACGCGGTGCAGTTCGTTGTGCCGCAGCACCTCGGCCAGGGCGGGACCAAAGAAGCCGCACATAAACGGGCCTGAGCCATTCGAATGGAGTTCTGGTGAACGTCGTAAAGGTTGGGCAGCTCTCAATTGGAATGGACGGTGCGCCACCCGCCTTGATCGCGGGGCCGTGCGTCATCGAGAGCCTGGATCTTTGCCGTGAAGTTGCTGCGTGTGCCCGGGAGGTATGCGCCCGCCTAGGCCTTCCTTATATCTTTAAGGCTAGTTTCGATAAAGCCAACAGAACTGCCGGCGCCTCGTTCAGAGGCCGCGGACTCGATGCCGGGTTGGCGGTGCTTGCTGCCATCAAAGAGGAG
Organism: Armatimonadota bacterium; assembly: GCA_028871815.1. Classification (NCBI taxonomy): domain Bacteria; kingdom Bacillati; phylum Armatimonadota; species Armatimonadota bacterium. Next base: position 40,231 of record JAGWMJ010000015.1, read on the forward strand.
TATGGCGTACCTGTGCTGACCGATGTACATGAGTCGTGGCAGTGTGCGCCGGTCGGCGAGGTCTGCGACCTGCTGCAAATCCCGGCGTTTCTGTGCCGCCAGACCGACCTCTTAGTAGCCGCTGCCGAAACTGGCCGCGCCGTGAACATCAAGAAGGGCCAGTTCCTGGCTCCATGGGATGCTGTCAACATCGTCCATAAAGTGGAAGCAGCCGGGAACCGTAACATCCTGCTCACAGAGCGTGGCGCCAGTTTCGGCTACAACACGCTGGTGGTGGACTACACCGGGATTCCAATCATGCGGGACTTCGGCTATCCCGTCGTGTTCGACGCGACGCACAGCGTGCAGCTGCCAGGTGGCGGGCCCGGCGGTTCGGTAAGCGGTGGCCGTCGCCAATTCGTGCCGCATCTCGCCCGCGCCGCAGCGGCTGTGGGGGTGGACGCCCTGTTCCTGGAAATACACCCGGACCCGGAGAAGGCGCTCTCGGATGCGGCAACCATGCTTCCGCTTCGCGACCTTGAAGCCCTGATGCAACAGGTCGTCCAAATCGACCGCGTCGTCAAACCGCAACTACTGCAAGCGCAGTGACTGCACGCCAAACTGCCGGAAACGCGTAATGCCGGACCAATCCTCTCGAGAAACGTGGCTCACCTTCGCACAGGAAGCGCTGGGTGTTGAAGCTGAGGCAATTCTCCATGCCGCAGCCCGACTGGACGGCTCGTTTTTGGCGGCACTCGACCTGCTGGACGGCTGTCGCGGCAAGATCGTCGTCAGCGGCGTCGGCAAGTCAGGCATCGTCGCCCGCAAGCTCGCCGCCACGCTCACATCAACCGGAGCGCCCGCCGTGTTTCTGCATCCGACCGAGGCGATGCATGGCGACCTCGGCCTTGTGGCAGCAGAGGATGTGCTGATACTCATCAGTCATAGTGGCGAAAGCGAAGAGCTCCTCGGTATTCTCCCGGCCATTGCAGCCCGTGGCGTGCCAATTATCAGCATTATCGGCAACCTCACCAGCACACTGGCAGAGCGATCCTCGGTGCATCTGGATGCGTCGATTGAGCGCGAAATCTGCCCGCTGAATCTGGCGCCAACGGCCAGCGTGATCACGGCTCTCGCCGTTGGTGATGCGTTGGCCATGGCGCTGCATGGGCGGCGCGGGCTCAAACCGGAAGATTATGCACTGAATCACCCCGGCGGACGGCTGGGCCGCCGGCTGACGATGCGTGTCGCTGACGTGATGATGGCCACAGTACCTTCAGTTGGCCTCGATGCATCCCTGCTCGATGTGCTCGGAGCGATCTCCGCCGGATACGTCGGCGCAGCATGCGTACTGGACGAAGAAGGCGGTCTGTTGGGCCTGATCACCGATAATGATGTGCGGCGTTCGATGCAGAGTACCGAGGGTAATCCCCTGCACCTGACGGCGCGCCAGGTGATGAACCCTGCTCCGGCAGTGGTTCTCACCGCGAACCAGCTGGCCTGGGATGCATTGAACCTCCTGGAGAATCGGCCACGCGCGATTACAGTGGCCCCCGTGGTGGATGAGGATGGGCGGTGCGTGGGTATGGTGCGCGTACACGATTTGGTTCGAGCTGGGTTGGCATGACTGGCGACGCCCGACACCCTTCTCCAGGCCGGGTAGTAGGAATGATACCGGCGCGCCTCGCAGCAACCCGGCTTCCGAACAAGCCGCTGCTCGATATTGGCGGCCGGACAATGATCGAGCACGTCTGGCGGCGCGTGACGGAGTGCTCGGAGCTGACCGATGTTGTTATCGCCACACCCGATGAGGCGGTCTCTGCGGCAGGCCGGGCATTCGGAGCGACTGTGGTGCTTACTTCTCCCGACCACCCCTCGGGAACCGACCGGCTGGCAGAGGCTGCCCGCCTCCTGGGCCTCGATGCCGGCGACCTTGTGGTGAACATCCAGGGCGACGAACCGCTGCTCGAAGTGGAGGTAGTGGATGAGCTGGTACGAGCGCTGATCCGGCGCCCGGCGTTCGGAATGGCCAGCGTGATGTGCCCCTGTCCCGAGGAAGACCTGAATAATCCGGCCTGCGTGAAGGTGGTTGCAGCGCTGTCCGGAGCAGCCTTGTACTTCTCGCGGAGCAGGATACCGTACGAGCGGAATGGAGCGGTCGGTGTGCGGGTGATGCAGCATGTAGGATTGTACGCGTACCGTGCCGCATTCTTGCTGCGATACCACGATCTGCCGCGGACGCCGCTCGAAATGACGGAAGGGCTTGAGCAGCTTCGGGTACTGGAGCACGGGCTGCCAATCTATATGCTGTCTGCGCAGAACGCGCCGATCGGAGTTGACACACCAGAAGATTTGGCGCGTGTGCGGGCAATTCTTGGGGAATCGCGTTCATAATCCAGAACTACTCAGCGAGGATCAACATGGCACAGATAAAGATCGGTGTTATCGGAACCGGCGGTATGGCGCAAGGGCACATCAAACGCCTGATGGAGCACGAAGATGCTGCCGTTGCAGCTCTCTGCGATATCAAGCCACAAGCGCTCGAGCGCACCATTGCAAACCATCCTGGTCTCGAAGACGTTCCGCGTTTCGCAGACTTTGGCGAAATGCTCCGCAATACCGATCTGGACGCGGTACAGATCATCACGCCGCACACCGTTCACTACGACCAGATCATCGAAAGCCTTGGCGCCGGGCTGCATGTTCTCACTGAGAAGCCGATGGTATGTAAGGTGAGCCACGCGCATCACGTGGTCAAGGCCGTTCAGGAATCGGGCAAGGTGTTGGTGCTTTCGTACCAGAGGCACTACCAACCGGAGTTCCTCTACATTCGCAACGCCATCAAATCCGGTGAGTATGGGCCTGTTCAGTTTGTACAGGGCCTGCAGTGTCAGGGCTGGTACCGCGGATGCCGCGGAAGCTGGCGGCAGGAGATGGAGTGGGGCGGAGGCGGCCAACTGAACGATTCGGGATCGCACCTGCTGGCCGTGCTGTTGTTTGTTACCGGTCTCAGCGTCAACCAGGTAGGCGCATTTATCGACAACTTTGATGTACCCGTGGATATCAACTCCGCGCTCTCCATCCAGTTTGATGGCGGCGCGCAGGGCAATATCTCCGTTGTAGGCAACGCGCCGAGTTGGCACGAGGACATCACGATCTGGTGCGACCGCGGTGTGTTCTACATGCGCCAGGGAACGCTGGAAGTCTGCCGGCCGGATGGCTCGCGTTTCAAGCCTACAGCCGCCGAGCTGCCAAAGGGCGACTGCCCGGATGACAACTTTGTGGACGCCATTCTGGGTCGCGCTGAGGTCGGTTCACCGGCGATTTGGGGACTTCGCGTGATCGAGCTGACCGAGGCAGCCTGGAAATCGGCGGCCAGCGGCAAAATCGAACAGGTGGAGCACGTCAAAGCGTGATTGCTGCGCGGTAAGCGTGTGAGATAGATACGCGCGCGGGCGCTCGTAGCACGGCTATGCCAGGCAAAACGCCTGGCATACGGCCAGAGCCGAGCCCCGGCGCCTTCAGCTCGACGGGCATCCAATCCTCGCGCTGGCGGCATCACCGTTGCGCCAGTCGCGCGAAGGAAGTCTGCAATTTAGTGCGGTTGCGCCGCTCACCCGCGGAACCGCGATTGTTCGCTTTGCCGGCGTTCCGTGAATTGATTCCCTGTCCGCAGCCACCACGCCACCGCCTTTCCTGCGCGGTCGCAGGCACCGGGTCGGCGGCGCCGTCCACGTAGATCCGGATTCATGCGGCGTGTCGTGCCAGTTCGTTGTGCGCGAGCCTCATTATTACGTGCGATACTTCCTATAGTACCGAAAAAGTTTGCTCGATTGCCTGTGGGGACGCAACTTCTTAACAAGTTCGCAGCTTAGACTCGTAGAACTCATTCGGAGGGAGAAGATGACCTGCCTCTTCAACCAGCGTACGCCATGTAATGCCGCGTTGGCCATCTTGGGGAGTGGTCGCGCTGCAGATCAGGCGGCAACGGGCCTTGTCGAATCCAGCCGCGGGGTGCTTACGGACGGCCGGCGTAAGCTTGGTCTCGAGTTCGGCGGTTATAGCCGTGGAGACGGGGCGCAGGTCGTCCTTGTCGCACTGCGGGTGCAGTTAGAACAGGCCTGCCAGGTAGCCGCCGTCTCACGCTGCTCCTGTGCGGCGGATGCGCGAAACAGCACCGATGATGTGGTTGCTCTCAAGTCGACTGATCCTCGCCGGATGTTGCCAGCTATGCTGGCAAAGACATCGTTATCGCGCCATTGTTCGACGTGGTTACCAAACAAGTCTGTATTATCGGCGAGGCTCGGGAATATGTCCAATCTGCAACGTTTTCAGGCGTGTTGTGTCAAAACGACTCGGGTATACTACCCGTTGTGACAGTTTGCCGCCCGGGGGTGTGATCGTGACGAAAGTGTTCGACCAGCGTAGGGTCTGTGCGGCAGCGTTGGCCGCCTTAGGCACCGATAGCGCCGCGGATCGGGCGGCAAACGACCTGAGCAGGGACATGTACCGTGTGATTTCTGCCTTTTACCGCCAACTCAATCAAACGTTTAGGGGAGAAGGTTCCGACGACTCCGCTCAGAAAGTCATAATCACCCTATGGCAGCATATTCTGCGCGCCCGGCGGCTAGCGGCAGAGCTTACGTGCGAATTGCCGACACTCGATGTCGTTCTGGCAGCGGCGGAGTCGTGGCAGTGCCCCGGAGTCAAGACAGCAATTGAGTCCGGTGACCCTCGTCAGAAGATGGCCGCGACAGTTGTAAAGTTATCGTCATGGCCCTATTGGAGGCGGGTGGCTGTTAACCAATTGAGGCAGGACGCCAAGGACGGTCATGGTGTGGCACAATTGGATCCGATGGTGGCCGAGGCGCTGCCGGACGACAGGAACCAGCGGGCGCTTACGGAAGTCGAGACGCGCGTGGATCTGGAGCCCGTGATGAATCAGTTCGACACACGAACTCGAGCGCTGCTGCGGATGGTCATGGCCGGCTGGTCAGACTCTGAGATCGCCCGCGCGATCAATGTCGACCGGAGTACAGTCGGTCGGAGACTCCGCAGATTGAGACTGATGTTTCCGTGGCTGGAGTAGCATGGCTCGGCGCCTGGTACCGCTGCGGCGTAGCTTTCAGATCGATCCGATCGGCACTCGGTCTCGCCGGTCGGGTGCTTTTGTTGGCGTCGCAGACTAGTGGTGCAAGGATCAAGTGACAGGCGCTGTACCTCGTGAATGCACACGCCACACGGTTAGTTCTTAGGGCGTCGAACGCTATTGCAACAGGTTGGAGCACCGAAGTCGAGCAGAATCGCGTTGCAGCCGCAGTCGCCTCCGCGGTCGGAATGCACGTGGACCGCCTCCACGCGTCGTGGTGCCAGGCGGATCGGCATCATGCGGTTATAAAAGGCGATGGCAGCTTGGACCGTGAACCGCACGTCCGGTCAGAGGGTGCTGGCTACTGGATAGCTACGTGGCGTCGATCGCTACTGTATCGCTGGCGGCTGAGACTGGGATGGCGGCACGCCTACTTGCGCCACGCCAGCCCTCCGACCCGAAACTGACGGTGATTGCCATAACGGTCTATTGCTGTAGCTGTGCCTTAGTGGGCCACCGCTGCCTGGAAGAGGATGGCAGCGGCCCAAGCTTGTTAGTGTGATGCCAGCAGGTCGGCAGCCATGGCAGAAGAGCATACGAACGGTGGAAACCACAGCGAGACCGAGCCAAACGTCGCTGTTAGCACGTGGATCGACGGGCAAACGAACCCGGATCGGGGCCGCCTCGCGCTGCTCTGCCAGGGCGTACCGTGCACGAAATCGGTACGCAGCTCAAGATCGACGGGGCGACCGTGTGTCACACGCTCACACGCCTCGCCCGCAGCCTAACGCGCTCGTCGCCGGACAGGCGTTCACCGAGACTCGCCCGGTTGAGTTCTACAGGCGCTCCGCGTAGTCTGTGGGGCACCCGCTTCGTCCTGCTTCCCCAGTGTGCAGCATTTCACTCCCGCTTGGGTTGAATAGTAGATATCTATATCGTATTATAAAGTGTCCGCCTGCCGAGATCCTGAGGAGCGTTGAGTTATGCTGGACGTCAATCAACGGCCGTTGATGGCCTATTGGGAAGTTACGCGCGCCTGTGAGCTCTCGTGCCGGCACTGCCGCGCAGAGGCCAATCCGAGCCGACACCCGAACGAACTTACCATGGACGAAGGGATCAAGCTGCTGGATGACATGACCGGCTTCGGATCACCGCTGCCACACCTGGTCTTCACCGGGGGCGACCCGCTCAACCGTCCCGACCTCTGGGACCTTATCGAGGCGGCACGATCTCGAGGATTCATAACCGCGATAACGCCGAGTGGTACGCCGAAGTTGAACGCAGGCATCGTGAAACAGTTTGCTACCGCCGGCATCTGGATGATGGCCTTGAGCATCGATGGATCATGCGCTGCTCGGCACGATGGGATTCGGATGATCGACGGCAGCTTCGCGCGGACGGTTGATGCTGCGGGCTGGGCGCGCGCTGCCGGACTGCCGCTTCAGGTGAACACCCTGATCTGCGAGCAGACGGCCGACGACCTGCCGTCGATCTACCGGCTGATCCAGAATCTCGGCGCGGCGCGATGGAGCCTGTTCTTCCTCATCCAGGTTGGACGGGGCAAGGCGCTTGCTGAAGTTACGCCGGAGCGCAGCGAACAGATCATGGAATGGGTGCTGGCACGGGCGGATGAGGGCCGGATGGATATTAAAACCACCGAGGCGCCGCACTACCGGCGTATGGCTCTGCAGCACCGAGAGGACTCCGGCGACGAACCCGTGCGGAGCGTAAGAAACGGATTCGGCATCCGCGATGGAAGCGGAATCCTCTTTGTATCTCACACGGGAGATGTCTATCCCGCTGGATTCCTTCCAGTCAATTCTGGTAATGTGCGAGATGGAAACATCGTGGAGATCTACCGGAACTCGCGCACGTTCCGCCAACTGCGCGATCCCGCCCTTCTGAAGGGCAAATGCGGCCGGTGCGAATATCGCCGCATCTGTGGCGGCAGCCGCGCGCGGGCTTACGCGCATACCGGTGACATGCTGCAAAGTGACCCTCTGTGCCCCTATCAGCCGCAGCGCATCCATGCATCACAACCCATAATGGTCGGCTAGCCATCCGAGGCGTGCGCTCGCCGGTCGCAGAATACCGATCTATTGACCCTCTTTAACAACAGGCTGCTTGCTGCGTGCGCGGGCCAGCCGACAGATTGTACGCCGATCTGGCTGATGCGCCAGGCTGGCCGCTACCAGCCCGAGTACCGGGCACTTCGTGAGAAGTACACGATGATGGAGTTGTGTACCACGCCCGAGCTGGCCGCAGAGGTTACCCTTGCGCCGCTGAGGCGCTTCGATCTGGATGCCGCGATCCTGTTCTCGGATCTGACGCTCCCATTTACGCCCATGGGCGCGCCATTCCAGCTCAAGGAAGGGCAGGGGCCCGTGGTTGAGACGCCGATCCGCACGCCCGCCGATGTCAATCGCCTGCGCTGCATTCAGCCGGACCAGGACCTTGCGTTTGCGCTGGAAACCATCCGCCTGCTTCGTCCGGCGCTCAACGTGCCGTTGGTTGGTTTCACCGGCGCTCCGTTTACCATGGCGGCCTACCTGATTGAAGGCAGCGGTGTCCGCGACTGTCCGACAACACGGGCATTCATGCTGGCCGAGCCTGGCGCATGGCACGCTCTCATGGAGGTGCTGGTCGAGAACGCCGCCCGGTACCTCGAAGCCCAGGTGCAGGCGGGAGTACAAGCCGTGCAGTTATTCGACAGCTGGGTTGGCGCGCTATCGCCGGATACCTACCGGTCATACCTGCTGCCCCACATGCAGCGCCTCTTCCAGCGCCTCAAGCTATGCCGGATACCGGTGATCCATTTTGGCACGGGCACGGCGACACTACTCGAGGTTATGCGCGAGGCGGGCGGCGATGTGATCTCGGTCGACTGGCGGATTCCGCTCGATGATGCATGGAGGCGGATCGGCGCCGATCGCGCCATCCAGGGGAATCTCGATCCTGTTGCCTTGCTGGCGCCACGCGAAGTCCTGCTGGATCAAACGCGACTGGTTCTGAAGCGGGCGGCCGGCAGGCCAGGCCACATCTTCAACCTGGGACACGGGCTGCTGCCTGCCACACCCATCGAGAGCGTACAGTTACTCGTGGATACCGTTCATGAGGAGAGTGCCGCATGAGCGCGCGGCACGTACTGATCGTAGGCGGTGGCATAACGGGCATGGCCGCTGCCTTTTACCTTGAGCGCGCGGCTGCCGATCGCGGCGTGCCGATCGCGATTACGCTTGTGGAGGCAAGCGATCGGCTGGGCGGCAAGCTCGGCACGCTGCAGCACGACGGGATGCTGATCGATATTGGGCCCGACTCGTTCACGGCGCACAAACCCGCGGCTGCGGCGCTCTGCCGGGAGTTGGGCATGGAAGCTGACCTGGTATCGCCCATTGCGACGCGATTCTCGCTGCTCTTCGGCAACAGGCTCTATCCGGTTCCACACGAGCTGGTTTCGCTTGCGCCTTCGCGTCCGGAGGCTATTTTGAAGGCGGGCTTCCTGTCCGTGGCGGGAAAGGCACGCGCTCTAGCCGAGGGCGCTATTCCGGCTCGCGGCGATGTTGAGGATGAGTCACTCGGCTCGTTCATGCGCCGGCGTTTTGGCGACGAGTTTGCCGTGCGTTTTGTCGAGCCACTGCTGGGTGGCGTGCACGCCGGCGATCCGGAGAAGATGAGCATGGCAGCCATCTACCCATCGTTTTGGCAGATGGAGAAGGAGTTTGGCAGCATCTCCCGCGCGCTGCTTTCCCGGCGGTTGAGCCGATCGGGCACGGTAGAGACCTCGCCAAGGTCACCATTTGTTGCCCTTCGGGGCGGCATGCAGAGCCTTGTCGACCGTCTCCGGGAGCGTTTGAGTGAAACGCAAATCGTGGAACGGGCCACGCTCTGTGGGCTCGGCGTGGAACCTGGTGGCCGCTATGCATGCAGGCTCTCCACCGGTGAGTCGCTCTGCGCAGATGCCGTGATTCTGGCGGTGCCCGCAGCGGTGTCCGCGCCGCTGGTCGCGCCGCTTTCCAGAAACGCCGCCGACCTGTTATCCGGCATCCAATACGCCTCCACGGCGGTGGTCAGCCTTGCCTGGCGTACCGAACACCTCCCGAGGCCGCTCGACGGCTCCGGTTTCCTCGTCCCGCGCAGCCAACAGACAGCGATCACCGGCTGCACGTTCACCAGCAGCAAGTGGCCGGACCGGTGTTCGGCAGGTACCACACTCGTACGTGCTTTTGCCGGCTCTGACGGCCCTGGCGAAACGATCACGGATCTCAGCGACGACGACCTGGTGATGGCCGTCCGCAGGGATCTGTCGACGATACTGGGTATCGGCGCGGATCCTACGTTCTGCCGTGTTAACCGCTGGCCGCAGGCGATGCCGCAATATACGGTCGGGCATTTGAAGCGGGTCGAGGCGATCGAGTTGGCGCTCGCCCGGTTTCCGGGGCTCATCCTCGCGGGCTCGTCGTACCGCGGCGCCGGCATACCCGACTGTATACGCCAGGCGGCTGACGCCGCGGCTGCCGCGTTGCGTGCCTGCAGCGAGCCTGCCCGTGCACGGGCAGGCACATCGGCATAGGTCTGGGAGAAAACGAATTGAGTTATGACGCGCTGTTGTTCGTCTCGTTCGGCGGACCGGAAGGGCCGGCCGATGTGATGCCGTTCCTGCGGAACGTGGTTCGTGGAAGGAATGTTCCCGAGGAGCGCCTGCTCGAGGTGGCGGCGCACTATGGCCGTTTTGGCGGATGCAGCCCGATCAACCAGCAAAATCGCGACCTGATCGCTGCTCTGACGCGCGAGATGCAGCGCTACGGAATGAATATGCCCATCTACTGGGGCAACCGCAACTGGAAGCCGTACGTTACCGACGCGGTTGCGCAGATGAAGTCGGATGGCATTCACCGCGCCATGGCGTTCGTCACCTCGGCATTCAGTTCATACTCGGGATGTCGCCAATACCTCGATAATATCAGCGACGCCGTGGCGCAGGCTGGGCATGGCGGCCCGCAAATCGATAAGCTGCGCGTGTTCTACAACCATCCGTTGTTTATCCGTGCTGTCAGCGAGAATGTGGAGGCCGCACTGCAGCGCTTGCCCGCCTCGGTACGGTCCGGCGCACAGGTCCTCTATACCGCGCACAGCATTCCGATTTCGATGGCCGAAGGCTGCGACTATGCGCGCCAACTTCACGAGTCGTGCAGGTTGGTCTCCGAAGCTCTTGGGCGCACCGGGGATCGACTGGCATACCAGAGTCGCAGCGGCCCTCCGTCGCAGCCGTGGTTGGAGCCGGATGTTCTCGCAGCACTTCGCGATGTCAAGAGCAGCAACACGTTTCAGAGCGTTGTAATTGCGCCAATTGGATTCGTTTCCGACCATATTGAGGTCCTGTTTGACCTGGATGTAGAGGCGCGATCAGAATGTGACGAACTACAGCTTCCAATGGAACGCGCGGCGACGGTGAGCACCAATCCGAAGTTTGTCAGGATGATCCGCGAGTTGATCCAGGAGCGCATGGAAGGTGTCCAGGCAAGGGCGACTCTGGGCGCATTCGGACCGGGTCCCGATCACTGCCTGCCGGATTGCTGTCCGGCGCCTCGGCGACCGTAAACCGGTCACGGTAGCTCACGGCTGCAGCGCAGAACGGCGTAAGATGATATAATGCCTGCAGCGCCGCACAACTCCCCAGCCCCCGCTGCGCACGTTGATCCGATCGTCAATTGCCCGGTTCGACGCCCGTCATGCAGCCTGCGTTTGCAGGTAGGGGGTATCGCGATGAGATTCCTGCGCTTTTTGTTTGCGGCCGCTTTCGGCCTCTCCCTTTCCCTCTCAGCCGCTGCCCAGCTGAATCTCGCCTGGCGGCATACCTTCAGCTGGAACAACCTGAAGGAAGATGCCGCACAAGCGACGGCGTGGACCCCGCAGGGCGATCTCTACGTGGTGGGCTTTCACTATCCCCGCGACGGCGTGTACCTCCAGGTGATCAAGTACAACGCTGCGGGCGCCTACCAGTGGCGGCGCAGCTTCCCATCGCTGGCGTTTCTCACAGCCGGCCAATATCCGCAAATTGGAGTGGATAGCGCCGGCAACCTCATCGTTGCCGCTCAAAACCTCAACTCCTCCAGCACCTGGATGACGGTGCGCAAGTTCGCTCCAAACGGCGCCATACTCTGGAGCGATAACGTGTTTGGGCCACATGGCTACGTAGTTCCAGCCCAACTGGTGGTCGATTCGAAGGATAACGTCTATGTCGCCGCGACCGGTCTCGCCGGCCAACAGTCGAACTACACGTACAACGCCATTACCATCAAATACAACGCGAGCGGTGTACGGCAGTGGTCGGCGGCCTATGATGGACCGCACGTGAACGCATCGGTCAACGGCATGGCCGTGGACTCGAACGGAAACGTGTTCGACCTGGTAACGGTGCTGAATGCACCCGACCCGGTGCGCATTGTCTCGTATTCGGCCTCGGGAGGTCGGATAGGCGTGACGGCGATCCATACCGGATCTGCAAGCCAGTTTTACGCCGGCCAGGCGATAGTCGCATCGGCGAACCGACTCCTGGTGCTGCTGGACAACAGTAATGCACCGGTTACCTCGGCGCTGGTCAGTTACACGATTGTGCCTGCCACCCCGGTCCTGCCGGTAAGGCTTAACGAGCAGTGGGTGAGCCACACGTCGAACCGGCTCTTCGGCCTGGCCGTGGATCGGGCAGGCGATGCTGCTGCCGCGGGTGTGGACAGCAGTGGTACGAATGCGAGCGCACTGGAGTGGGACAGCGCGGGCAAACAGATCTGGCGCCATAGCTTGGCCCTTACGCGAGGCGGCGGATACTGGAATTCCGTTGCGGTAACGCCATCCGGCGAAGTACTCTTGGTAGGAAGCGAGTATGCAACCACCACGCAGCAGGGCATCATCTTGATCATTGTGGCCGTATACTCGAGCAGTGGCGCACTCCTCGGCCATGCGATAGCATCTCAAGGGTCCGCATACCAGGCGGCGCACGGTTCGCTCTCGCCGGATGGCACGCGCCTCGCCGTTGTGGGACAGGAAGAGATTGCGGGCACTCCACTGATCGACCTCGCAGTGACGATGGCCTTCAACCTGTTTTGATCCGTCGCCGCAGTCACACGGCTTACTGTCCGGTTGGAGCGTAATACAATCATGAGAACAGCACGCTGGTTGCTCATGGCCGCCGCCGGTCTCACCCTGACCGTCTGCGCAACCGCGCAACTGAACCTCGCCTGGCAGCGGACGTATAGCTGGAACCACACCGAGGTGGACGGAGCACAGGCGGGGCCGAGACCAGCTCCAGCGGTTCAGGCCAGGATCGACCGAGACGTAAGAGCAATCCACGACGCTTGTAACAACTGGTCCGGGCCTCACGGTCTCGCTCCACGCCCGCACAAAGAAATTGACAAGGCGGTCCCGCGTAGTGAGGCAGTTTGGCTCCTGCGCGCGGCTAGAGGCTACCCGTGGTGGCGGCACGTCGGCCGCGCTGTGAGCTTTATTGGCGCATTCTATGGCATCGATCGCGCACGGTACACCAACCACCTAGCGTCGATATGCCTCTACTTCGGAAGTCACCGCTCACCGAAGGACCTGCGTAATCCTGCGCTGCGGTGGGAGCCGCGGGGCTACGATTGGGCGCTTCCAGCCATGAGTGCCGAGGGCTACCTGATCAACCTCTACTGGTGGCAGCGCGATCGGGCCGCGCTCGCTGCGGCGTTTCGGTACTGGTGGAGCGGCGGTCCGTCCGAGGGGCGGCTCAATGATATCTACGACGCCTGGCGTTACGCGCGGTCCGATATGCTGCGATGCGCCGCGACGGACTACGGCGTAGCCCGTGTGCTCGCCGACGGGTTCTATTCCGGCGGCCCGAACAACGAGGAGGCGGTGCTGCCGGCGCCGACGCGTACGCTAAGGATTCTGAGACGCATGGGACGTCGGCACACGGTGGTCGGCCGTGGCGCGCGTGCTGTAGCCGCAGCTCTCGCGCATGAGCTGCACGTGTACGGCCCTCCGACCTGGTAGGCTTCGACCTCGCTGTCCGTGACCGTACTCAACGTCAATCCGAGGTGCTTGTTCCGGTAAAAGCTTCGACGCCTTCGGCAGCCGCTCCATCTCCGGTACGGCAACCGATCCGTACTCCGGCCTCGGTTCGCAATATGGGTACTATAGCGACACAGAAACCGGCCTGCAACTGCTCGGCTACCGGTACTACGATCCGGCAGAGGGCCGGTTTGTAAACCGTGACCCCATCGGCATGGCCGGAGGGGTGAACGTGTATGGGTATGTGGCGAATGATGCCGGGAATTTGGCGGATCCGGATGGGACGGTTGCCGCCGTCAGGCACGGTCCACCGATACCCCGGGCCGGCGTTATGCCGGTGTGCCCGGCCTGCTGGCAGAAAGGCGTAGGTGCAAAGCGGCACCGACCGGAGGCGTGTCCGGCTGACGGATCGCAAGGCGGCGGCGGGGACGAAACGACTGACCCGGACGCGGGCAAGCAGTGGCCCGTCAGATCGTCGGGCGGTGGCGGGGGCGACGTCGGCGGCGACGAAGGGCCCGACTACGATGTATACGACCCGCCTCCGCCGGCCTACTCCCCAGCGGGGAACCCTAACGAGTTCTCACCCAACTGGGATGGTGACAATCAAATGATCGACGAAGTTGGGCGCAACCACCTCCCGCTGGATAGCGAGTCGGGCGACGGTGAAGGCGCGGAGGGCTGCGGCGATTAGCCGACATGCGCGATTCGCCGTGCCGAAAGTCCACCAGGCGGGGCGGGCTGTGGTCTCGGTGCTGGTCATCGCCGTCATGAGCGCCACCGCATGCGGGCCACGCCGCGGCGATCGTCCCACCGTTTGGTCGGAGTCGCAGTCGGGCATGGCTGCCATGGAGGCAACATCTCCCTGGATGGACTACACCGTTGTAGTTGCCACCGCCGATGGGCAGAAACTGCGTCTCAGGATAGACACGCTGTGCTCCGTCTGCCAACTGACTTCCGCAGCTGCTGCCCGCCTGCACCTTACGCTGAGCAGTCGGACTGTCCTGGCAAGTCTTGTTGCAAGCGGGGTGCCCGAAGCGGCGGCACGGCGTAACGGTGGGCTGGGCAGGGGATGGGCGCTCCGGCAGAGATTACCCGGCTCATACGTGCGCGGCCTGGAGATATGCGGCGTGACGCTCCCAGCCGTCTACTTCGTAGTGCCAAGCCGCGAGCTGCCGGGTCCGACAACGGCGCCAGACCTCGATGGCTTCATTGGGATGCCAGTGCTGTCCAAGGTAGCAGCGGCATTTGATTACCAGCGCCAGCTGGTGCGAATGTGGTTTCCCGGCCACATCGGCCCGCGGGATCTGCGGCAATCTGGGTACGTGCTCGACGACACCTTGCCAGCTCACGCCGGGCCGCTCGGCCTCCCATGGATCCGATGCCAGCTCAACGGTCGTGGGACCTGGTGGTTCCATGTCCGGAACGAAGAGGATTACTCCGTAATACCGGCAGCCCTGGCGATAGGTGCAGGAGTGCCTCCCACAGGCAGCGGCCATCGCGCGCACGCGCACGCTAACTACAGCCTTTCGGTTGTTTCGCATGTGCGCGTGGGAACCCGCACGTTTCGGCGCCTGCCGGTGATTGTATCACGGCGGCCGTCGGATGCAAGGCTGCCCGAGCTAGACGGGGGCTTTTGGCGTCGCACGGGTGTGATGATCCTGGATATGCCAGCGAAGACGCTGTACCTCGCGCATAACGTTCCAGTTCAGGCTGCGGCGGCTCCGCGCTCGCGCGCCGACTTCTAAGGTCCAGACGTTTGAGCCTTTGTGGCGAACGTCGCACCTGCCCCGGGTATCAGCGCGCCGTGCGGGCACTTCAAGTATCTTCTACGCCTTCGATCCGCAGGGCAACCCGGCCGAAGAGGTCAACTCCAGCGATTCCGTTCTCGCCTCGTTCGACTTCGACGCCTTCGGCAGCCGCTCCATCTCCGGTACGGCAACCGATCCG
>JAGWMJ010000016.1 GCA_028871815.1 Armatimonadota bacterium
CACGGTTTGAGATGCATCGGTCGCGTCGGCAAAGAACCAACCGCCCGTGGATACCGTCGGCTCAATACCGCCCGGATTGGTTATCGAATAGGTCAGCGTGATCCGGGCCGTTCCGGCATAGACGGCGTGGTCCGCCGAAGCGGTGAAAATCAGGCCGGCAGCGGAGCGTGGCGTCGAGCTTACCGCCGCGCTCGACGGCGGCGCGCCGTTTACGCCGTTACCGCCGCAGCCGCAAACGGCGCCAATGGCCGCGACCGACGCCAGCATGAGCGTGCCGAATCGCGAGCGAGTCCCGGAACCAAACCGTGGATATTGCACGAGAAACCCCCTTTGCGCAGGCGGACGGCGCTGCGTCAGTACGAGAACGAGTAGAGATAGTTGATCGTTGAACCGGTATTTGTGATGGAGTAGACCAGGCCGTTGGCGTAGCCGCCTCCGGCGGCCGTCGTCCCAAACAGCGGGCCGTTGGAATCCTCCACCAGCGTGGCGTAAGGTGACGAGCCGTCGCTGGCACCCGGGTTGTTCGCGTTGAACCCGGAGAACGAATGCATGCGGGTGTAGAGAGTATTCGAGAGGTCGAATGAATAGACCATGCCAAGGTCATAACCTCCGCCCTGGTAGGTCTCGCCGTATAGCGTGCCACTCACGTCCAGCAGGCTGGCAAGCGGTTTATCGCCGTCGCTCAGCGGGTTGTTCGGACCCAGGTAGCCAGCGAACATGTGAAGCGGCGTATAGGCGACAGGGCTGGCGGTGGTGATGGAGAAGAGGACCCCCTTTCATTTTTGGCGTTTGCCGCGATACTGCCGGTGCCGTAGGAGATGGCGCCGTTGGGGTCCTGCAGAATGCCGGTCTGCTGTACCGTGCCAGTCGTCGAAAGTTGGCACCACTGGACGCCGGCCTGGGTGGGAGCATTCGCCAGCGAATTGGTAAAGGTCTCACCTCCGACCGGAGTGACGTTTAGCCCAATGCCGACCCACGAGGCATTGAAGCCTGTGCTCGGGTAGTCGTACCAGACGCCTCCGCTGGGGTCGTCACGGTAGGCCCATCCGTTCCAGAACTGCGTGGGATCGTCACTCTGCGTCACCGCGATAAGCACCATCGCATTCGCCTGGTGAGCCGTGGTGTCTGTGTTCGCTATTGCCGCGGCGATATACCGGTCGGTATACGGATCGTACAGAAAGTGAGGGTCCGTCACAAAGTTGAAAATCAGTCCGGTGACCCCGTGCCAGAACGAATTCAGATCGGGATCACTGATCAGCTTACCGGCGCGGTCGGTTACGACGACGAGATAGTTCAGACCGGTAACGATGTAACTCTTGCCGACAGCGCCTTCGGTGTCCGGCGGTATGCCGTCGTTTCCGGTCAGGTCGCCGGGGATGCTGAATGTTTCCGTGGGTGTCGGCGAGGGGATATTCGTGACTGGGCTAAACAACTGCGGCACGGCCGGTCCGGATAAGCCGATTTCCATTCGTGCCGCCCAGAACCATTCTATCACATGTCGCGCCGGCCCGCTGGAGGCGCGTCTCTGACAATCGGCGTGTCCCGCGGGCCCGGTGGCTGCGGTGTCCGTGCAGCTAGGCTGCCTCCTACCTGTGTCGCCTGATAACTCTGGCTCGCGGCAGGCACACGGGGCCCGCCAATGACACAAGCAATAGAGACAAGGTATGACCTATGTAGTCGACTTGCTGTCGCGCTGGGGTCCGCAGCGATGCAGGAGGACGCAACGGCGCTTCGCGGGTGAACTGCGTTCGAACGGGGATTGGGAAGCGCTTGAAGAGATGCACGTCGCGCCTAACGCGGTCAATTCAACGGTAGATACTGGCGGCAGCGCATTTCAGAAGTTCGCGCGCAGCGTAGTCGATACGAGCCGAACGAGTGAAGCTCGGTGTGCCCTAGGGACGGCTGGCCGGTGGAGCTGCCAGCCGTGGGGCCAGACATTCCGGCCTTGCGGAAGCCGGAGCCGTATTTGTGGCAGCAGATGCCCGATGCGGCGCAACCGGCCATGCCCTGGCCGGCGCCACATGTACGCGGCCCGCGCTCTTTATGGTGAGCTGTTGCCCGCAGCCTCATCTTCCGCATACACGGCCATCCTGGCGATCTCAGGAACGCCCTCGGCTCTGGTGATTATCAAGCGTACGCTCGTAACGGCGACGGGCGGGCAATTGAGGATGAGCTTGCTGCCGATGGCGGTTCCCTCCGCCACCTGCCGCCAACCAGCCGGCGTTTGACCTTCGATGGTAAATGCCCGCACGCGCGCTCCATTGGCGATCCGCTCCTTCAGAACCAGCCGGCCGATGCGGACTGGCCGGGCAAGGTGCACCGTGAGCAGCATCCCCCTCCCGCGTGCGGTCGCCACAGGCTTGCCGTACAGAGTGCGCAGCGCGGCGCCGAACGCCTGCAGCGCTGCGAAGTCGCCGGCATCAATCCGTCCGTCGGTGTTCGGAGGCACGTTCAGAAGCAGATTGCAGCCGTGGCCAACGGAACGTTGGTAGATATCTACGAGCTGCCCGGTGGACAGTCGGTTCTGAGCGTTGGTGGTACTCCAGAACCAGTACGGCCGGCGGATCGAGACATCCACCTCGGCGGGAAGCCATGTCGCGCCATCCGGGTCGCCATCGGCGCCGGTTGCTGCGCCCGTTGCGGCTTTATCCGGAGCGACGGTGTTCCATGTGGGGTAGGGCGCCAGCCCATCTTCGTTGCCGATCCACCGGATCGACGCTAACGGGCCTTGAAAGAATACGGCATTCGGCGCATACTGCCGCAGAATGTCGTCCACTGGAAGCTTGAGGTTGCCATCGAACCAGACCTCGCAAATTGGCCCATAACGCGTCAACAACTCCTTCAGTTGCTCCCGGTAGATCCGCGTGTATGCGGCCTGACGCGCGGGGTCTTTGCAAATGCCCCCTATGCCGGCGCCGAAGTGGTCGTCACGCGGACTCAGATAAAAGCCGAGCTTCAGGTGGTACTTCGCGCAGGAGGCGGCCAGGTCGGCCATCACGTCGCCGTGTCCATTTCGCCACGGTGTTTCGCGGATACCATAGTCGGTGGTATGCGTCTGCCACATGCAGAATCCGCCGATGTGCTTGGCTACAAACACCACGTATTTGGCGCCGAACCCTCGCGCTGCCCGGCACCACTGGTCGGTATCCAGGCCGGCCGGATTGATGTCGGCTAAAGGTTCCTGCAGGTCATCCCCCTCGAGATTGCGCCATGTGTTGGGAGCGAAATGAATGAACATACCCATCTCCATGCGCTGCCAGGCAAGTTGTGGCCGCGTGGGCCGGGCGATGGTCTTTGGTGGAATCATGGTTAAAAGGATGGAAAGAGTAGAGAGTAAGAGCATGGTGGAGTGCTGCGGTTCCTGCCGGGCCGATCAGATTTGAATGCCGCTGATTGGCCGCGCGTCTTCCAGAGTGAGGCAACCTGCTTTGGCTGGTGTCAAACAAGCCTGGACCGGCCGGAAGCCCACTATCTGTTCGACGGTCGGCTACCGAATTGCGGGGACGCGAACCGCGCCTTTCGTCCGCGGACGGTCGATGGGTCGGCGCACCACGCCGCAGCCGAGATTTGCCGCTGCTTCTCTTCGTTCGGCCGCAGGGTGGTGGTAGACGTGGATCCGGTTGCCGAAGAGCAAGGTGTTGGCGCTGCACTTCGCTCACGGGGAGTGATGCCTGTGACGGGGCGGATGGTGCTCATGGGCTTAGCGGCTCTTCCGGCCGTCGCGCCTGCGTGCCACGCAGATTGCGAGATTCGGGTTCTGCGAGCGGGGCAGCCCGGCATGCGCGATTGGTATCACGTGGCAGCGGCCGGGTCCGGCGATCCTGATCCAGCTCCGTGGGCGGCATTCGTGGCCGAGCAGGAGGCGTCACTGCCTCTAGCAGTTTACTACCTGGCGTTATGGAATGGCAGCCCGGCGGGCGCCTGTCTGCGCATTGACCACGATGGTTGGGCGCGGATCGAGTCGGTTGCCGTGCTGCCGGAGTGCCGCAGAAAGGGCATCGCTCGGGCAATGGTGCGACGTGCCTGCGAAGACCCCGAGCTTGCCGGCAGCCGGGTCACATGGTTAATGGCGGAGGGCGGCAGCCCGGCCGAACAGCTCTACGCTGGGCTCGGCTTCTCAGTTTGGGCCGTGAGGCCGATGCACCGGCACATAGGACCGGCTTAGCACGGCGATCCCTCCGCTGCGCATAACGCGCGCACCTCGTTCAGCCACCGTCTGGTTTGTGCCGGATTTCGGAATAGAAGCACACGCTTACCGGAAGCTTCCGCGTCGGTGAGCAGATCACGGTAGCGTTGCTTGCGGGCGTAATGTGTGCGCAGCACCCACAGGTAGAGCGAATCACGAGACAAAAGGTTTCGCACGGTTTCCGTGTTGCCGTTACAGCATGGCTCGCGGAACACAAGCCGCCGCCAGGTGCGCTGCGTGAGGCGCGCCAGCACCACCGGCATTGCATAATCCAGCCAGATGATCGTGTCGGATCGGTTCCAAACGTGTTCACGCATCGAGCTGTAGTTGCCGTCGGTAACCCAGTGTGGCCCGGCGATGCCTTCAGCTACCAGGGCGCGGTACTCATCTCGGGGCCGCTCCTGCCAATCCGGCAGCCAATGGAATGCGTCTGTATCCAGGTATACGGCGCCGGTCAGCCGGCTCAACGTCAGCGCCAGCGTGGTTTTGCCGCTGCCCGAACTGCCGATGATGGTCACGCGCTCCAGGACGGACCTCCCGTGATGCGAGGCGTACGGATCTGACGTTCGCTCATTCATCGCCTCATGCGAGAATCCGACTTTCGCGGAGCTTGGAAATCGTGTGCTGCCACTGACGGGCCCGGCAGCCTGCCATATTTGCAATGGGCTCCATTCCGTCAGCGGTCCTCCCTTCCGTTGTGTGCGTGCTTCTGCAACGCGGCATCCCGGAATGTTGTGCGAGATGAGAATCTGCCCGCGCGCCTGGCCGTTTTCCCTCCGCACCACATCCTGCGCAATCCGCCGTCCGTCCGGAGCGCCCGTCCGCGCCGTTGTGATCTCTCAGGAAAGCCGGCAAACTGTTTGGGGCGCCCTCAGGTTTCCGGTGGGCCGCATCGGCTCCTTGACCGCTGTCCGTAGATACCGCTACAATCGCGCGTGGCCCGCGGCTGGAGCCGCGCGGCGAGGGAGTTTACCACGGTGTCAATGCGAGATGTGATGGAGCAGGTTCTGGCGCAGCGACGGTTCGCGGTGGCTGGGGCGTCGCGAGATCCGGACAAGCCTGGCCACAGTGTCTATACCGTGCTGAAGGCGGCTGGGCGAACGGTGTACGCCGTCAATCCCAACGCCGAAACCATCGATGGAGATAGCTGCTATCCGTCGCTCGATACGCTGCCGGGACCGGTTGATTGTCTTGTAACCGTGACGCAGCCCGAGGTAACGCAGAGCCTGCTCATCGACGCCGGCAGGCTCGGAATCCCGTACGTATGGATGCAGCCCGGTTCGGATTCGCTAGCGGCCTTGCACTATGCGCAGGCGTTCTCGATGCAGGTTGTGGCTGGGGGCCCATGCATCATGCTCGCCTTGAAACGCGCAGCCGTCTAGTGCCAGGCGGTGATTCTCGCCGCCACCACGTCATCGAGCGCCGAGCCTGTTTGTGCCGCGGCGCCCTGCCAACTGCCGAGTAAAAGCCGATACGGAGGCTGTGACACGCCTTTGAGAGTGCCGTAGATGTCCATCTGCGGGTACTCCCACTTCATCGCCAGAGCGAGCGACTGGTCGGTCTTCGTGTTGATAGCGCTGTCTGCAGAAGCGACGAGAAAATCCTCCACATACGCGGCCGTCTGCATCTGAATCACCGGGTCACCGGCACCGGACTCCGGCCAGACGCCGTTGGCCCACTGACGCGCAATGCCATCCTTCACGAACATCGCCGCCGGGCCGTTCAGCGTGGAGTCGCCGCTGGCATCGGCCGTCTGCTGATACGCGGCGCCCACCAGAAAGCGCCGGTCGGTGTAGGGGGCGTCGTTGATCCATGCCGCGTTCTCAATAGCCGGCTCCGTCATCCAGTCTGTTGCCAGATGGGCATGCTTCGCTAACTCCGCTGCCCAGCCGGCATAGTAGCCGGGCGTTGGTGTAAACGTTACCGGGTGGAAGTTCTGGAGCAGCAGCGCGGCATGCGCAATAGCTTCCACAAACTCGGCGGTGGAGTACCACGGGCTGGATGTACCGGCGAAAGAGCCATCCGTGGCCTGGTGGGACCACGCCCAACGAAAGGCCAGCATGCCTTTATCCAGGTAGGTGCGATTCTCATCGGCGATGCCGGCCTCGATCCACTCGATGCCATGCTTCTGGAACGCGATGGACCACGAACTCGCTTTGCCCTGTTCCCAGATGATGTTTCCAGCCATAGCACCATCGACTGCCGGGTTATACGCACTTGCCGCGCGGTTGCGTGTGATCATCCTCTCGTCAACAACCGCAAATCGGGCCAGTCCAGTCTCTTCGCCTGCCAACGCATAAGCCTGTTCGGCCGTGGCATAGGCCATCGGTTTCAAACTGCCATCGTGCTCCTTCTCAATACCAACGCGCGTGCTGCCAACGATGTTGACCAGTCCTCCGGTAGACGTACGGCTGCGCTCCCAATCCAGGCCGTGCTCCAGCATGCCGGCAATCTCGGGCTTCAGCGAGGCGCGTGAGCATACGGTATAAAAGGCGGCCGCGTAGAAGAGCCCCACCGCCTGGTAGCTGACGTCGTAGCCGCTTGCTTCCGGATTGACTCCTACGGCGCTGAATGTGGATGTGGCGTTCGCCGGCGGGTTTGCTCCCGGTGCAACCAATACGGCGGGAGGCACAACGCCGTTTGATGCTGGCAGAAGCGACGCCCGCCAGCCCGGGCCAAGCTGAAGCGTGAGGCCATCCTCCGCGTACGGTATGGCGGCAGCCGAGAATGTGGCGTTTCCCGTGAATACTCCGCTCTCGCCGAGCGCTGCCGCCAAAAGCCAGCGACGGTGCGTGAACGGCTTGTCGTACAGGATGCCGTTCGGCTGTACGGTACTTCGAAGCAGCCAGTTGCAGGCGCGCGTGAGGTGCAGCGCCCAGTAAGTCAGGTCGGTGCTGTAAGTTCCGGCGGGCAGCGTGTAACTTACCGGATGGTAGCCGCTCAGGGCGATCGCAGCACGTGCGACGGCCTCCACGAACAGCGACGTGCTGTGGTACATCGGGCCCAGTACGCCACCGGCGGTGCCAGGAAAGCTGCCGTTGGTCGATTGGTGGGCGAATCCCCAATGGAAAATCACCACGCCCTCTTTGATCAGATTGGGGTTTTCCTGGGCAACCCCTGCGGTTATGAAATCGGCGCCGATACGCTGCTCTTCAATCCACCAGGTACTGCTCTTACCCAACTCCCACTGGGCATTAATACCTACCGCGCCATCGCTCGCAACGGTTTGGCAGCGGGCGGACCCTGCACTCCAAACGGCCAGCAGCGCGCAGAACAACCAGCTGTGCTTTACCGTGAAACGGACCCATGCTTTTGCCAACATACAGATCCCCGGTCCTCGCCTCGGACCCAAGCTGCGGAGGAAAACAGCCGCCGCAATTGTAACACACGGCGGCCAAGGCTGCAACCGACCACGGAGCGCCGGTTGTGACACGATCGAGCAAACGGGCGACGCAGGCGCACTGCCCACATCGCCCGCTGTATTGGGAAGGAGAGTTGCCCAAAACGGTTGCATTATAGGCTGGCGGCGCCGGCTGCAACAGGGTCGCAGTGTCCGTTCGGGCGCATGCGCCGCTGGAAAACCGGCCCGACCCGGTTGTGCCGATCGGAGGTCGCTTTGACCAGGTTAATCAGCCGTCGCCAGCTTGTAACCTCTGCCGCCGGAGCCGCAGCCGCGGTCACCAGCGGCCTTGCGTCCGACGCATCCGCGAAGCCTAAACCACAGAAATCGGTGATGTGGACGATGCTCCCTGCGTCGCTGCCGGTCACGGACCGATTCCAGCTGGCGCATACACTGGGGTTCGCGGGTGTGGAGATACCGCCGGTAGGCGACAGGGCTGAGTGCGAAAGCATGCGGTCGGCCGCCGCGGCTGCTGGAATACGGATTCAGTCGGTCATATACGGTGGCTGGGATGCGCCACTCTCAAGCCCGGACGCTGCTGTGGTGCAGCTAGGCCTGAAGAACGCGATGGCTGCGATGCACACTGCAGCTTGGGTGGGGGCCGACGACATCCTCCTGGTGCCGGCATTGGTGACCGATAGCGTGCGGTATGTGGATGCCTGGCGCCGCTCGATTCCCAATGTGCGCAGGTTGCTTGATACCGCCGAAAAACTTAACGTGATGATCCTTATTGAGGAGGTATGGAACCACTTCCTGCTGAGCCCGATCGAGTACACGCACTACATCGATCAGTTTCGCCACCCACTGATTCAGTCGTACTTCGACGTGGGCAACGTAGTGATCTTCGGTTGGCCCGAAGACTGGATTCGTACGCTGGGCAAGCGGATCCGCAAGGTCCACCTGAAGGACTTCAAGCGCAGCGACTACCAGTTTGTGCCGCTGTGGGAGGGTGATGTCAACTGGTCCGCGGTGGGGCAGGCGTTTGCTGAGACAGGCTTCACGGGCTTTATGAATACCGAATTGCCTGGCGGTGACGAAGCCTACCTGCGCGACGTGAGCGCGCGCGTGGATCGGATTATTGCCCAGGTCAAATTACCGCCGCGCCTGCGCCAAGCTGCTACGGGTAGGCCGCCGGCTTAATCCGCAAAGTCGAACTTCCGTCCGACCATACTGTCCCACTTTTTGCGCTGTGCCGGCGTCAGGAGCTGCAGCGCACCGGTATTCCCGGCCGCGCGGGCCGCGAATATCTGCTGTACGGCAGCCTGCCGACCACCGCTCTGCCGGGCCTGCGCAGTACCGGACGGCGGTGCGGAAGGCGCTTCCTGATTCTGCGCCGCCTGAAACGCCTTCTGCTGCGCGCGCTGGTAGGTTGCCAGCAGCTTTGCAACGGCAAGGCGCTGCTGGGCATCCAGCGCCAGTTCAGAAGCCACGTCCTCGCTCGCCATCGCCAGCGGTCCGCGCCACTGCAAATCGAGTTGAGTCAAGCGCTTGTTCTGCTCCGGCGTCAACAAGCCCTGAGTCCGTTTTGCAACATCGCTCTGCCAGTTGACGATCATATCGCGCATCTGTTTGCGCCGTTCGGCCATCTGCTGGCGGCGTACCTCCGGAGAGTAGGTGGTCTGACCGTTGCTGCGGAACGACTTGAAGTAGTTCATCATCCGGTTATGCAGGTCCGACTGCGTCGCCTGCACCAGCGCTCGCTCCTCCTGGCGCTGTTGGTCGGTTATCGCCAGTTCGCGCTGAACGTCGGTACGGTTCAGCAACAACCATGCGTTGCTGTGGGTTGGGTCAACCAGCGCGCCACCCAGCCTCTGCGCAGCCGATAAGCCGGCGGTTGGTGCCTGAGCAACCACGAGTTGCGGCGTTAAAACCGCCAGCACCGTCAATACCGCAACCACTTTCCACTTCATCATCGTCTTCTTTCCCTCAACGTGTCGTATCCGTTTCGCGGCCCACCGCACTGTACGTCGCATCCCCTGCAGAATGGTTACCGCTAACGCGCATCAAAATCCGGGCATGGGGTGATTCGGGCAATCGGTCGCAGGCGGTCCCTCAGCGCCACGGCGCTCTCCGCAGTTACATTAATATGCCCCAGCTTTCGCCCGGGACGCGCGCTTTTACCGTAAAGATGGAGGTGCGCTCCGGCACATCGGAGCACATCCTGCGGTGCGGGTACAGCGCCGATCAGGTTTACCATCGCGCTGAAGCTTCGCCGGCTGCAGTCTCCCATTGGCCAACCAGCCACCGCGCGAAGGTGATTCTCAAATTGGCACGTTTCGGCTCCATCCTGTGTCCAGTGCCCGCTGTTATGGACACGCGGCGCGATCTCGTTCGCCATCAGCCCCTGCTCCGTTTGAAACATCTCCAGTGCCAGTACGCCGCGATATTCAAGGTGCACGGCCAGCCGAGATGCATATTCACGCGCGGTATCCGAGGTCGTGCCGGCGGCAGTCTCCGGTCCCGCTTCACTCAAGCGCAGCATGCCCTCCCGGTGTACGTTGCGGGTGATCGACCAGTCTGCGATCGAGCCATCGTGGCCACGCGCGACAACCTGCGAGAGCTCCCGCAGAAAAGGAACAAACTGCTCAATAACCAGCGGCTGCCCGCCAAGCTCGGCCCAGCACGCCTCGGCCTGGCTCATATCGCGCAATACCATCTGGCCCTTGCCGTCGTAGCCCAAGCGGCGGGTTTTTGCCACCGCGGGCAGTCCGGTTATCTCCAATGCCTCCTTCAGTTCCGCCAGAGAATTGGCAGGGGCAAACTGCGGCGTCGGAATACCGCACTGCTGAAACAGCCTCTTCTCGTTCAACCTGTCCTGCGCCACGGCCAGAGCGGCAGGCGGCGGATAGACCGGTGTGGCTTCCGCAAGCAGAAGCGCGGTCTCAACCGGCACGTTCTCAAACTCCAGGGTAACGGCGTCAACTCCCTCCGCGAATCGATGCAAGGCATCACGGTCGCGCCAGTCGGCTGAAACCAGCGGCGCCAATTTGCCTGCCGTAGCCTGGGGCTCCGGGTCGAAGAATCGAAACTCCATGCCCAGCGGCAGCCCCGCAAGCGCAAGCATCCGGCCAAGCTGTCCGGCCCCCAGTATGCCGATTTTCATGCAGCAGAGGCCGGGTCCGGCGCGGATAGCACCGCTGCAGTCTGGTCGGCGCGATATCGCGCAAGCGCGGAGGCTACTTCGGGAAACTCATGCGCGAGCAGCGATGCGGCAAATAGAGCCGCGTTCACGGCGCCGGCACGGCCGATGGCGAATGTGGCCACGGGAATTCCAGCCGGCATCTGGACGATCGAGAGCAGCGAGTCCATGCCCCGCAATGCCTTCGATTCCACCGGTACGCCAAGAACCGGGAGGGCGGTTTTGGCCGCTGTCATGCCAGGCAGGTGCGCCGCACCGCCGGCGCCGGCGATAATGGCCCGCAGACCGCGATCGGCCGCGGTTGCGGCGTATTCGAGCAGAAGATCCGGAGTTCGGTGCGCCGAAACAACCCGCTGCTCAAATGGAATACCAAGTGCCTCCAGCACCTCAACCGTGTGGAGCATCGTGTCCCAATCCGAACGCGAACCCATAATCACGCCAACCAGCGGGTTTGAACTCAAGATCATGCATCCCCACGGCTGCCGGCGTCGCCGGGTGCCTTGCGCGCGCCAGCGTCTATACTTTAAGCGCCTGTACGCAGCAGAAGTATAGCATAGGGCCGGATCGGCGTCCCCGGGCGTCGCGATCCCGGTATGAGGGAGAACCCGTGACCGACTCCGAACCGCTGCACCGCCAAACGACCTGGGGAATAGAACGTGCGCCGAACCGCGCAATGCTTCGAGCTGTGGGCTTTCTGGATGACGACTTTGACCGCCCAATGATCGCCCTGGCAAACCTGCACAGCGATATCACCCCATGTAATGCGCATCTCGATCGGTTAGCTCGCAAAGCGGCTGAAGGTATACGCGCGGCTGGGGGCGTGCCGCAGACATTTGGCGCACCGACCGCCTCTGACGGCATTATGATGGGCCACAAGGGCATGCGATACAGCCTGGTCTCACGCGAGGTCATTGCCGATTCGCTTGAGATTGTTGCCGGCGGTATGAACTCCGATGGGCTGCTGGCTGTTGGCGGCTGCGACAAAAACATGCCGGGATGTCTGATGGCTATGGTTCGGCTCAACATCCCTTCGGTTTTTGTCTACGGAGGCTCGATTCTGCCAGGCGACGGACCGGACGGCGATATCGACATCGCGTCGATTTTCGAGGCGGTCGGCCGGCACCAGGCCGGAACTGCGACGGATGCGCAGGTGCATGAGGTGGAGTGTGAGGCATGCCCCGGCGCCGGCGCCTGCGGCGGAATGTACACCGCCAATACCATGAGCTCGGCGATTGAGGCGATGGGCATGTCGCTGCCTGCGGACGCCAGCTTTCCTGCCGTTTCGGCGGCCAAGGAGCGCGAGAGCTTCCTTGCCGGAAAGGCGCTGGTGGGGCTGATCAAGAGTGGAATCAAGCCTCGCGACATCGTCACGCGGAAATCGCTCGAGAATGCCTGGACTGTGGTGCTGGCGCTCGGGGGTTCAACCAACGCTGTGCTGCATCTTACCGCCATCGCACGCGAGGCCGACGTACACTGGACGCAAGAGGATTTTGAACGCGTCAGCCTGAAGACGCCGCACCTCGCCGATCTCAAGCCCGCTGGCCGGTACGTCATGTACAACCTTCATCGTGCCGGTGGCGTACCGGCCGTTCTTCGGGCGCTCCTGGATGCGGGAATGCTTCACGGCGATTGTATAACGGTTACCGGCAAAACCCTGGCGGAGAACCTCAAATGGACGCCATCGGTCTACAGCCGCACACAATCGGTTGTGCGGCCGCTGGAGGCGCCGGTTCACCCATCCGGCCATATCGCCATACTGAAGGGAAATCTGGCTCCAGAGGGCGCCGTGGCGAAGCTGGCGGGCCTCCAGGTCCGGAGGATGACGGGCCCGGCTCGCGTGTTCGATTCGGAAGAGGAGTGTTTTGCAGCGGTTCGGAGTCGCAGCATCCGCGCGGGCGACGTAGTGGTGATTCGTGGTGAGGGACCGGTTGGTGGGCCCGGTATGCGTGAGATGCTGGCGGTTACCGCAGCGCTGGTGGGCCAGGGCCTCGGCGACACTGTGGGTCTGATCACGGACGGGCGATTCTCCGGCGCGACCCACGGGTTGATGGTGGGGCATGTTGCCCCGGAAGCATGGGTAGGCGGTCCGATAGCGCTGCTGCGTGATGGCGACGTAATTACGATTGACGGCGATGCCCGCACACTTTCCGTTGCCCTGAAGGATGCCGAACTGCAGCAGCGGCGGAGAGAGTGGCGGAAGCCGGATATCCGCGAAACACGCGGCGTACTTGCGCGTTATGCCCGCACCGTCCGATCCGCGTCCGACGGCGCCGTGACCTTCTGATGGGTGAGGAGCGGGCAACCGCGCTGCGGCTGCGCGGAATTACGAAACGGTTTGGCAGCATAACGGCGAACCGAGACGTGACCCTCACGGTCGCCAGGGGCTCGTTCCACGGCATCATCGGCGAAAACGGCGCCGGCAAGTCGACGCTCCTTGGCGTGCTGTATGGTCTCATCCAGCCGGACTCGGGAACGCTGGAACTGGCTGAGCGTCCGCTTGATTTGCGCCACTGGCATCCTGCAGACGCGATCCGTGCCGGTATTGCGCTCGTCAGTCAGCACTTTGCGCTGGTACCTGGCCTCACCGGCCTGGAAAACGGAATGCTGGGGGTCGAGCGCTCACGGCTGGGCCTGCTGAACCGCCGGCAAGCGCGCACCGAGCTGGAGGGTTTGCGGCTTAAGCTGGGCCTGCACGCGGTTCGCCTGGACGTGCCCGTCGAACGGATGGATGTTGCGGCGCGCCAGATGCTTGAGGTGCTAAAAGCGCTCTATCGCGGCGCCGGGATCCTGCTGTTGGATGAGCCGACCGCGGCACTGACGCCGGAACAGGCTCGGACACTTTTCACAGCGCTGGCCGGCCTGCAGCAGG
Source organism: Armatimonadota bacterium (assembly GCA_028871815.1). Taxonomy (NCBI): domain Bacteria; kingdom Bacillati; phylum Armatimonadota; species Armatimonadota bacterium. Next base: position 13,595 of record JAGWMJ010000016.1, read on the forward strand.
CGGGCGCGACCATCATCCTGGTGACGCACAAGCTGCCGGAAGTGATGGAGTGGTGCGATGCAGTAACGGTCATGCGCGCCGGTGGGGTGGTCTTTGCTGGAGCGGTCGCCGGCACCGACACGAGCCAACTGCTGGCTGCCATGGTGGGATCGCAGCACATCGAGGCGCCATACCGCGACGCCGGTCCCCAACCCACCAACGCTGGACCGGTGCTGTATCTGGATGGCGTGAGCGTTCGCGGCGATCGCGGTGAGTTGGCGATTCGTGACGTATCCTTGGAGGCGCGCGCAGGCGAGATTGTGGCGCTTGCCGGGATTCAGGGCAGCGGAGAGCGCGAGTTGGTTGAGGCCATCGTGGGGCTGCGGCCGCCGTGTGCCGGCCGAATACTCCTGAACGGCGTCGATTGCCGCAGGCTTTCTATTCATCACCGCCGGCAAATGGGACTCGCGTGGATACCGGAAGACCGTCACCGCGAAGGTCTGGCGTTGGATCTGTCGGTGAGCGAGAATCTTCTGATGGGGCACGAGCGTGATCCCGCGTGGGGAGGTGGCGCCATCCTGGACAGAAAGCGGACGCGAGAGCACGCGCAGCAGGTGGTCGAGGATTACGCGGTGCAAGGAGCTATGCCGCCCGATACCACGCATGTACGGGCACTTTCCGGTGGCAACCAACAGAAGCTCATGGTTGCGCGCGCCATGGAGGCGAAACCAAGCCTGCTGATCGCCGGGCGGCCGGAGCGTGGACTGGATTATCGCTCTACGGCCGCCTTGATGCGACGCCTTGAGCAGTGCGCGGACCGCGGCGCAGCGGTGCTGCTGGTTTCGCCGCCAATCGACGAAACGCTGGCGGCCGCAGCGCGAGTTGCCGTGCTGTATGACGGCAGCATTGCCGGCTTGCTGGAAGGCGAGGCCGCAACTCCTGAGCGCGTCGGCACACTCATGACCGGCGGGACTGAGGCACCGGGCGCAAGTCAACGCGCCGGCATGGTGCGCTAGCGCGATGCTTACCGGCCTGATATCGAACCGAATCTCATGGCGGCAGGCGCTGGTGAGCGTAGGTGTGGGTCTGCTGTTGGCAGCCATTATCATGCAGGCAGCCGGGTTCAATGCGCTTCATGCCTTCCAGTGGCTGTTTTCCGGCGCGAGCGGGTTGCGCTTTCACAACGCTGGTGCACCCTCATTCAACCTCTACAACGCCGCACAATCTCTGGCGCAGGCTGTTCCGCTCCTACTTTGCGGCATGGCCGTGGCTGTGGCATTCCGTGCCGGCTTGTTCAATATCGGCGGTCAGGGGCAGATGGCGCTAGGAGCTCTTGCGGCCGGCATTGCCGGATTGGCGGCGCCGCGGAGCGGTTGGGGCGCGCCGTGGGTTTGCCTGGCTCTGCTCGCAGGGGCGTCGGCCGGCGCGGCACTGGCAGCGGTAGCGGCTCTACTCAAGGCATGGCGGGGCGTGCACGAGGTGCTCTCCACAATCATGCTGAACTTTATCGCGATCAATATCTGCACCTATATCGCTAGCGGACCGCTTCGTGACCCACATAGCATGGCCACGCAGACGCCAGGCATAGGAGCCGCTGCGCACCTGCACGCCTGGGTAACCGGCAGCAACCTGAATGCCGGCCTGATTCTGGCGCTGCTGTTGGCAGCCGGCTCCGGCTGGCTGCTGCAGCGCACGTCGCTCGGCTTTGCCATCCGCGCTGTTGGCGCCAATCCGCGCGCAGCCGAGGCATCCGGAATCTCGATAGCAGGCGCCACAACATGGGCGATGGCGATTTCAGGCGCCCTTGCGGGTGTGGCCGGCGCCCTGGCAGTGCTCGGCGTTCAGCATCGCTACGTGGAGGGTATTGCCGGTAACTTTGGCTTCGATGGCATCTCGGTGGCGCTGCTCGGCGGGATTGTAGCGCCTGGTGTGATCGTTAGCTCTCTCTTCTTCGGCGCTCTCGCTAACGGCGCGGCCGTCATGCAACTGCAAGTCGGCGTGCCGGATGCCGTGGCTACCGTGGTGCAGGCTGCAGTCATTCTGATGGTAGCTGTACGGCCTGGAGGCGGTTTGCGCCCGGCGCGCCGTGTGCCGGCCGAAACACCAGGATCACTTCATGCTTCTGGTTAGCAGCGGGGCGCTGCGCGCACTGGTCGCCGCATCGATCACCGGCGCTGCGCCGCTTGCCATCGCTGCGGTCGCCGGTGTACTGTGCGAACGCGCCGGTGTGGTGAACATTGCTCTGGAGGGCCTCATGCTCGCCGGAGCGTTTGCCGGCGCGTGGGCGGGCCAGGCTTCGTGGCTGGTGGGCCTCGCCGCGGTAGTCGCGACGGGCGCCGCGATCGGCCTGCTGCATGCGTATCTCACACAGATCATGCGCATGGATCATGTGGTCAGCGGCCTGGGCATCAACCTGCTGGCCGCCGGCAGCACTCGATTCCTGGCGCTGGTCTTGTTCCCGGAGGGCATGCGGGTGGCTGGCCTCGCGGTTACTCCGTGGATCGTCGTGGCCCTGGTACTCCCGCCTCTTGTGATGGTTATGCTGCATGCCACTCGCTTCGGTTTGCGACTGCGCGCCGCGGGAGAAGATCCAATGGCCACGGCTATGGCTGGCGTCTCAACACTTCGGGTGCGACTTGCGGCGGTAACCATCTCCGGTGTTCTGGCCGCCTTCGCCGGCGCGTATCTCTCCATGGCAGACGCGCACACGTTTTCCAGCGGAATGTCTGCCGGTAAAGGCTATGTGGCGCTTGCCGCCGTCATTTTCGGAAAGTGGAAGCCGGTCGGCGCTGCGGCCGCGGCGCTCTTCTTTGGGTTTTTCTACGCGCTGCAAACGCAGCTGCAGATTGCCGGGACGCATCTGGTGTGGCTGGGTATCAACTGGACCAGCCCCTATCTGCTCGATAGTGTTCCGTACGCCATGACGATTCTGGCGCTGGTGAGTGTGATTGGGCGGGCGCAGCCGCCGCGTGCGCTTGGGGCCGGTGAGACCGGGCTGTGAGCATACCGATGCGCATCCTCGGTATCGATCCGGGCACGGCCACCACGGGCTATGCTGTCATCCAGCGCGAGGGCGGAAACCTTGTGCATATCTGCAGCGGTGTGATTCGCACGTCGGCCGTTTCACCGATGCCCGACCGGCTCGCCGCCATCCACGATCGCGTGCTGGAGTTGATCTCAGAGCATTCACCGGATGTACTTGCCACGGAACGGCTGTTCTTCAGCAACAACGTCAATACGGCGTTTCAAGTTGGCGGAGCTATTGGTGTGGTGCTGCTCGCGGCCGCCAAATGCGGCCTCGCCTGGAGCGAGTACCGGCCAAACGAAGTGAAGATGGCCGTGGTCGGTTACGGCGCGGCCGATAAGAAGCAGGTGCAGTACATGGTGGCGCGGCTGCTCAACCTGAAAGCCGCGCCTAAGCCGGATGACGCCGCCGACGCGCTGGCGATCGCCATCTGCCATGCCAACAGCCTCCGGATGGGCGCCGCCGCGGACTGACGGTCCGGTTTGAGCACTCCGTCTCCGTTGCGGCCCTCTCGGTTGGCAGTGTTGCGAGCGCAACCTGCATGCCTGCGCTGTCGGACCAATAGGATCCTTACGACACATGGCCGGATTGGCCGCTGACTGCTTTTCGCCGGTGGGTGTGGCCCTGGCCAATGGCGGAGCGAACGCCTGTGATATCTCGCAAAGGCTTCGTCGGTCCCATTCTGGGCTTAAGTCAACCCGCGTTCGTGATCTGCGGCTGCTGCCTCGGGTTTCGGCACAATCCTGCAAACGCCTTTGAGTTCCGGGTCAGCTTTTGTGCAAGGCGTCGCAGCCTGCTGTTCCCGGGTCCGCTTTGGCGGTACACTGGCGACCGGATGCAGGCTTACGGCCGCCGAAGCGGCGTCGTACCGGACGAAACCTCCGCGGAGTTTCTGAATGCCGCACTTGCATGGACCAGCCGCAGGCCGAAAGCTTTGGCTGGCGTTGGGCGCTACGCTGGTGTTTGCCGCAGCCGAAGCAGCCGCGGGTGGATTCGCGCATTCGCTCGGTCTGATCTCCGACGCAGGCCATAACCTGAGTGACGCTCTGGCCCTCGGACTTGCGGCATGGGCCGTCTCGGTAGCGCGCCGTCCCGCCACGGCGCGCCACACTTTCGGCTTCCACCGTGTCGCCATCCTGACGGCGCTGGCAAACGCAACGATCCTGCTTGTAATCGCGGTAGCAATCGGATTCGAAGCCTGGTCACGCCTGGTTCATCCACAAGCGGCCAACTCGGGGCTTATGATCGGCGTTGCTGCCGCCGCGCTCCTGCTTAACAGTGGTATTACCATAGCGCTGGCTGGTGATGCACGCCACAGCCTCAACTCACGCGCGGCCTGGCTCCATGCGGCGGGTGACGCATGCTCCAGCCTGGCGCTCATTGCAGCGGGCGTTTTGCTGCGGTGGACGAACTGGGCGGCGGCGGACGCGGTCGCGTCGATCTTCATCGGCGTGCTGATTGCCGCTTCGGCGTGGGGAATCGTGGTGGAAGCCACGGGCATTCTTATGGAGAGCACTCCGCAAGACGTGGATGTTGACGCCCTGGTCGGAACGATTCGCGCTGCTCCGCACGTTTCGGGCGTCCACGATCTCCACATCTGGACGGTTGGCGATGGTGTCCGGTGCCTGAGCTGCCACGTGGTGATGCCGTATGACTCCGATGTGCAGACATGCGCTGCTGTGGTAGCGGATCTGTCACTCAAGTTGGCAGATCAGTTCAACATCGGCCACGCAACCATTCAGACCGAGGTGGAGGGAGTATGCCAGGTCAGTGATGACGGGGGCCTCTATTGTGCGATAGAGCCGCAAGGCGCAGACGCGCGCTGCGGCCATTCGGCGTGAGCCGCTGCAGTAGTGGGCTGCAGCCGGACCGGCATGTGCGGCCGGCCCGCTCAGCGGTCCGGCCGCACACCACATCCAACCCATCTGTCAGCCACCGAGCGCCGCGCGCGACCTCTGGTTACTCGCCGGGGGCCTGTCGTCCGATCGAGCGCCGCGATTGATCGATGCCTTTCAGATTCTTGTCCACGACCTCGCGCATGACATGCTCAGCGCGCACGCGATGCTGGACAATGTCCTCGCTTGGAACCGCTACCGGGCCGCTTTCGGCTGGCGACGGCGGTGCCGGTGTTGGACTTGTGAGCCGAGTTGCTCGTTCCATACCCTCTCCTTCTCCCAGGCTTTGGGCTGCTGTGCCGACTGAGTGACGGCCAGCTTCCCATACCCTAAATAGGTTGCGGCCCCCTGAAATGTTGCAGTACTCCGAGCTTGCCTCGTGGCCCTGGATTCAAGTACACGTTACGGCCGGCTTCCCACTATGATATAACGAGCTGCTGCCTGAAACGTTGCAGCTCGGCCGAGCTTGCCTCGCGGCCCTGGAACCGACTACAATGGAGTGAGCACTGCCATTGCGATACCCAGATTCCACCACGCGCGCCGACCTGATTATTCGCAACGCTGCCATTTTAGACGGCTTGGGCGGCCCGGTATTTCACGCAGATGTAGCGATAACCGGCACCCGAATCAGCGCGGTTGGGAACCTTGGCGACACAACTGCGGTGAAGGAGAGGGATGCAGCTGGGATGACATTGGCGCCAGGCTTTATTGATATTCACACGCACTCCGACATCTCCGTGCCGTACGATCCTGGGCAGGGAAGCGCCATCGCAATGGGCGTGACCACGCAGGTGGTGGGTAACTGCGGTCTGTCTGTAGGTTTCGCTCAAAACCGCGAGCTATTTGGTTTTGAGAAGCGGGCAATTGAGGCTCACGGTGGCCGCCTTGACTGGGATGACTTTGCCGGCTCCCTCCGCGCCGTCGAGGATCTGGGTCCGGCAACCAACTACGTGCCGCTGGCAGGGCATGGAACGCTGAGAAAACGCGTAGTCGGCATGGAAAATCGGCCGGCCGATGCGACCGAAATGCGTGAGATGCGGCTCTTGCTGGCCGAGGCGCTGGAGGCCGGCGCATGGGGGCTCTCATCCGGCCTTGAGTACCCGCCGTCGTCTCACGCGGGAGAAGCGGAGCTGGTTGAGCTCTGTCTGGAGGTGGCGCTGAGCGCGGGCATCTATGCCACGCACTTGCGAAACGAGGGCGACACGCTGCAGGAAGCGGTTCAGGAAGCGCTGAACGTGGCGCGGACCGCGGAGATACCGCTGCAGCTTTCGCATCATAAGGCCGAAGGGCGTCGCAACTGGGGCAAAGTCGGCATCACTTTGCCGATGGTAACCGCTGCCCGCGCCGACGGCATGGATGTGCAGTTGGATCAGTATCCCTACACGGCGTTCATGACCAGCCTGGCGGTTCAGACCTTGCCGCGATGGGCACTGAACGGATCGCAGGAGGATACGCTGGCGCGGCTGCGTGACCCCGCGCAGCGGGACCGGATGGCGAAAGAGATGGCGCACGCGCACCCGGAGTGGGACGACGCGAATGATCGGTCTGCCTGGGAGGCGATTCGTATTGGCGTGGTGCGGGCGCGCCCGGAACTGCAGGGTCAGTCGATCGCCGATCTTGCTCGCAATGCGTCAATCGCTCCGATCTCCTACGTGCTCGAACTGCTCGCACAAACGGAGGGATTCATCAGCGCCATCAACTTCGCTATCGATGAGGCAGACATTGCCGCTGTGATGCAGTATCCGTTTACCTCCATCGGTTCGGATGGCGTGGGAACGCATGTCGGCGGTTCCGCGTCGCATGACCGTATCCATCCTCGCGCCTATGGCTGCTTCCCGCGCGTACTGGGTCGATATGTGCGCGAATTGGGTGTGCTCACCGAGCCTGAAGCGATCCGCCGCATGACCAGTCTGCCGGCTGACCGCCTTGGTCTGAAGGATCGCGGGCGCATCGCGCCGGGCTATTTCGCCGACATCACCGTTTACGACTCCGCCATTATTTCCGATCTTGCAACCTACGATGAGCCGCACCAGTACGCACAGGGAATCTCGATGGTGTTGGTAAACGGCCGGCCGGCGCTGGAGCAGGGGAATCTGACCGGAACGCGCGCGGGCAGCGTGCTGAGGCGCACGACATGATCGACCGCTATTCCAGTGAGGCGATGCGCTGGCTGTGGAGCGCGCAGAACAAAACGGCGCGCTGGCTCGATGTGGAGCTGGCGGTATGCGACGCGCTGGAACGGCATGGCCGAATCCCGGCGGGATCGGCGGCGGCCATCCGGCAAGGGGCACGTTTTGACCTGGCGCGAATTGCCGAGTTGGAGAAGGAGACCCGGCATGATGTGATGGCGTTTGTCAAGAACGTCGCCGAAAACCTCGGGCCAGAGGGGCGGTTTGTCCACTACGGCGTAACCTCGTATGACATCGTGGATACGGCGCTGGCCATGCTGCTGCGCGACGCAGCCGGTGAGATTCTGGCCCGGCTGGAAGAGTTGATCGCCGTATTGCGCGGCCTTGCGGCCAAACACCGCGGAACCGTGATGATTGGGCGCACGCACGGCATCCATGCCGAGCCGATAACGTTCGGCTTCAAGGTTGCGGGTTGGATCGATGAACTGGAACGCAGCGTGGAGCGACTGGCCCGAGCGCGAGTTGCCGTTGCTGCAGGCAAAATCTCGGGCGCGGTTGGCACGCATGCCAACGTGACGGCTGAGATTGAGGCCGAGGTCTGCGGCTCACTGGGGCTCTCGGCGGCGCGGTTTTCCACGCAGATCGTTGCGCGCGACCGCATCACCGAGTTGATGGCCGCGCTGGCGATCCTTTCAGCATCGCTCGAGCGGTTCGCCACCGAGATTCGCAATCTGGCTCGAACGGAGATCCGCGAGGTACAAGAGCGGTTTGCCGCCGGCCAAAAAGGATCGTCTGCCATGCCGCACAAGCGGAATCCATGGAACAGTGAAACCGTTTGCGGTTTGGCTCGCGTGGTGCGCGGCTACCTGATCCCTTGCATCGAGAACATGGCCACCTGGCACGAGCGCGATCTGACCAACTCCAGCGTGGAGCGCATCGCCCTTCCCGACGCTACCATTCTGGTGGAGTGGATGGTGGCGAAGTTCACCGGCATCGTTACCGGCCTGGTGGTCTTCCCCGAGAACATGCGCCGGAACCTGCAGCAGATGGGCGGTTTGGTCTTCTCCGAGCAGTTGATGATGGCGCTGATCGTCAAGGGCATGTCACGCGAGGCGGCATATTCGGTGGCGCAGCGGAATGCTGCTTCGGCGTGGGATGGCGCCGATTTCGAGCAGTCCGTACGCGGCGACTCCGAGGTCAATGCAAACCTTACCGAGGCAGAGATCGACGCCGTGTTCGACCTGGATCATCATCTGCGGAACCTGGACGGTACCTTTGATGCTTTGGGGATCGGCTGCGCGGCCTAGTCGCTCAGGCGCCCGGTAAAGCCCCAGAGGTGGCCCTCCAACGCTTCTACCGTTACCAGTTTTCCGGTCAGAGAGTCCGCCTCGGGCGAATCTACGGGCGCATCAAAGTTGACCGTCTTGTTGGTGCGGGTAAGGCCAGTCAGGCGGCTTGGGTCTTTGGGGCTGCGGCCCTCAACCAGTACCTCAAATCGGCGCCCGGCCAATGCCTGATTCACATCAACGGTAATGGCGTTCTGCAGCGCGATGAGCGTATTCAACCGATCGATTCTGGTCCGATGGGGTATCTGGTCCTCGCGGCTCGCCGCCTTCGTACCGGGCCGCTGACTGTAAGCGAACATGAAGGCCGAGTCGAAGCGCACCTGCTCCACAACAGCCAGAGTGTTGCGGAACTGCTGATCCGTCTCGCCCGGAAACCCGAGCATGATGTCGGTAGTGATCGATATTCCGGGCGCCGCGGCCCGAAGCTGCTCCACAATCTCCAGGAATCGCTCCACCGTGTAGCCGCGTCCCATATCCGCAAGCAGCTCATTATCCCCCACCTGCAGCGGCAGGTGGACGTGTTCGCATACGCTCGGCAGGGCGCCGATCGCTTCAATGAGGTCGTCCCGGAAGTCTCGCGGATATGGCGACGTGAACCGTATCCGTTGGATGCCCGGAATACTGTCCAACCGCCCAAGCAACTGAGCAAACGGCACACGCCCCTCCGCAAGGTTCTTGCCATAGGAGTTCACGGTCTGCCCCAGCAGCGTGATTTCGCGCGTGCCGCCCTGTGCCAGCATCTCCACTTCCGCCACAATCTCCGCGGTGGGCCGGCTTCGTTCCCGGCCGCGGGTATATGGCACAATGCAGAAGGCGCAGAATTTGTCGCACCCATACATGATCGGAACGTGGGCTTTCAGCTTGGGACGCCGTCGCGTACTGCGCCCAGGAATGTCGGTGACCACCGCGCCCCTACGTGCGGGCAGGTCCAACCGCAACACCGGCGCCCTGTGCTCGCGCAGCTGAAGCGGGATTGTCGCCGCGCGCGGGGCCAGGCTCTGCTGCGCGGCGCCGGAAGCCGCGCGCTCAATCAGGGTAGGCAGTATCGCCAGATTGCCGGTGCCCATCACCAGATCCACGTGTGGCGCCCGCCGCAGGATCTCGGCGCTCTCAACCTGCGCCATGCAGCCGCACACGCCAATGACCATGCCGGGCCGCTGCTGCTTGATGCCTCGCAGTCGTCCAAGTTCGCTCCAAACCTTCTCTTCGGGCTTGCTGCGCACCGAACAGGTATTCAGCAGCACGACGTCGGCGCAGCAAGTGTCATCGGTGCGACGGTAGCCCATCTCCTCAAGAAACAGCGACATCTGTTCGCTGTCTTCTTCGTTCATCTGGCAGCCCCAGGTGAGGATGGCGTATCGTCCACGCGGTGCGGCGCTGGAGAGTTTCAATGAGGAGTGCGCCGCGACGTCGTCCACCGAAACCGTCACGGTCGGCGGCCCAACCGGCGCGGCCGTCGTGGTTGGGAGGGCCGTATCAAGCTTCGGTACGATGGCGCAGCGCTTCGGGCTGCAAAACCGTGATCCGGTAGCCGGTATCCACGGTGATCAGGCCACTCTTGCGATACGATACCATCACCTGGTTCACGCGCTCTCGGGAAGCTCCAACCAGGTCAGCCATGGAACCTTGCGTGAGGCGGATCGGCACGTAGATGCTGCCATCCGGTTCGGTGCGCCCATATAGTTCGGCAAACTCCAGTATCTGCCGCGCCACCAGGCCATACACATCGAGCGTGCAGTGAGCCTGGATGCGCACGTTGGCGAGGCGCAGCCGGCGGGAGAGCACACTCAGCAGGTTGCGCGTGAATGCCGGTGTGGTGTCGATCAGCTCGTTGAAAGTGCGGCTGTCAATAATCAGCAGCGACGATGCCTCCAGCGTCTCGACATCGGCCGAGCGACCGCCGGTATCAATCAGGCTCAATTCGCCAAATGTGTCGCCGGCGGCCAGCAGCGCCAGGAACACGGCGCTGCCATCGGGCAGCGTGGTGGATACCTTTACCGTGCCGCTCAACACCACGTAGAGCGTTTGACCAGGGTCCTCCTGGTGAACGATGGCTTCGCCGGCTGGGTAGGTGCGAGCGCGCGCCGTGGCGGCTATCTTCTGCAGCACTGCCTGCGGCAGCGTGCGGAACAGGTCGGTGCTTTCCAGTGTGGAAATATCCAGGTTCATACTGCAAGGCTCCTCACAGATGCGGCGCCTCGGTAAGAGCGCTGCGGCAATCGCTATTATGGGCGGGAGATGCCCCTATGTCAAGCCTTGCCCACCGCAGCCACCGTTCGCGCCGAAACCCGCGCGGTGCAGTGTACAATTGGCGCAGCATGCCATTTGGCTGTACGCTGGAGTGACACATGCCAGAAGAGACCGAGGTCGAGACGCAGGATCTGCAGGACGAGGTCGATGAGATTCGCAAGGAGCAGCGCGAGGAGAAGGCGGAGTACGGCTGGGTACGATGGGTATCGCTTTCCACCGCACTCCTGGCCGTGGTTGCAGCGGTGGCCGCGCTTCACTCCGGCCAGCTTATCAATGAGGCGCTGCTGGCCAAGAATGAGGCCGTGCTGAGCCAGGCTCAAGCGTCGGATCAATGGGCGTACTATCAGGCCAAGGGCATTAAATACAACACATCACGTCAATCAGCCGACCTCCTTGCACTTGTTCCCGGCGGCGCGGCCCGAGCGGCAAAGTGGAAAGCGGATGCCGCGAAGTACCGCAAGCAGCAGGCATCGATTACCGGCGTGGCGAAGCGATACGAATCCGAACGCGACCGGGCGAACCGTGAAGCGGCCAGGCTGGTCTCACGTCACGAACTCTTCGCAATCTGCGTTACATTCACCCAGATCGCCATCGCGCTGGCAGCCATCGCCGCGCTGACCCGACGTCGCTCGGTCTGGCTGTTCGGACTCGTGATTGGCGCCATTGGCATGGCGCTTCTTGTGGTTGGGTATCTACGTGGCGGCATCGATAAACGCGCAGCACGCCGGGAGCCCGCGGCAGCTGCACAGGCGCATACTTCCACGGGAGATTGATGAGCGGGCGTACCGCGGACAACTGCGGAGCGGGTATGGGGAGAAGCGACGGTTTATGACAACACCGGTAATTATGCCTATGGTTGGAACGGAGATGGAGGAGGGCACGGTGGTCGCATGGCGAAAGGCCGTAGGCGATCGTGTGCGCGCGGGCGAGGTGCTGCTCGAGATCATGACCGATAAGGCCACGATGGAGGTGGAGGCGGAGGCAGATGGTGTCCTGCTGGAGATTCTGGCGCCGGTCGACACCACGATGCCGGTCCGCGCCACGCTCGCCATCATTGGCGAGGCGGGCGAGGTGACGGCCGCGGATACGTCGGCGAGCACAGGGTCACGGCCCACAGCTGCTTCATCGACAAGGCTTTCGCCCAGGGCGCGCCGCGCGGCCGAAGCGGCCGGCGTGCCGCCGGAGCTGCTGGCGGGCCGTGGTACCGGTCCGAACGGGCGGATCGTGGAGCAGGATGTGGCTGCCCTCGTGGCGGAGCGCGGCGCCGAACCAACTGAGCGCGCCGTCCGCGCCACACCGCTGGCAGCCAGGATGGCGGCCGATCTGCAACTTGACCTGAGTCGCCTGGAGTTGGGGCTGCCCGGAAGCCGCATTCGAAGCGATGAGGTGCGCGCCGCGGCAGCCTCTTCTCCCTCAGCAGATGGACCGCTGGAAACTGTTATCCGGCTCTCCGCCATGCGAAAGAGTATCGCAGACCATGTGGCGGGTTCCGCCTTCAGCGCTCCCCACGTGACTCTGGCGACGGAAGTTGATATGACTGAGGCCGTGGCGCTGCGAAAGCAGCTGCTTCCGGTGGTCGAATTGCGCTACGGCTCGAAACTCAGTTACAACGATCTGGTCGTCAAAGCGTGTGCGGTAGCGCTCGTGGAGCACCCCTGGCTGAACTCCACACTGTCCCGTTCGGAGATCACGCTGCACGCGCATCGCAATATCGGTGTCGCCGTCGCGCTGGATCCATCCGCGGAGCCCGGCATGGAGGCCATGTCGCAGGGTGGGCTGGTGACGGCGGTGATCCGCGATGCCGACATCAAGTCGGTTGGCGCGGTGAGCGCTGAGCTGAAGACGATCGTGGATCGCTGCCGGTCCGGCCGGATCCGCCCGGAGGATACCTCCGGCGGTACCTTTACGATCAGCAATCTGGGAAGCTTTGGTGTCGAGTTTTTCAATCCCATCATCACTCCCGGCCAGTGCGCCATCCTTGGAATCGGGCGCATGGCGGAGCGCGCAGTGGTGCGTGGCGGCGCCGTGGTAGTGCGGACCACCATGTATCTTGCGCTCAGCTTTGACCACCGGATTGTGGATGGCGCGCCGGCCGCCAGATGCCTGCAGCGCATCCGGGAGCTTCTGGAGGCGCCGGCGGCTATTCTGGCGTAAGGCGCCGGCGGAACTTCACCACATCCACGTGTGGCGCTGCATCGTGCGGCACACGCTCCACAATCTCAAACCCGCGGGCCAGGTAGAACGCCACGTTCTGCGGCAATGTGCTCCGTGAGGAGAGCCGTATCTCCTGCAGACCGAGCCGTTGCGCAACAGTTGCCAGATACTCCAGCATACGCGTTGCGATACCCCGGTGCTGGAACTCCGGCAGAACGCTGATGCGCCCGGTGTACAGGTGGTTGGCCTCCGCCGCGAAACGCGCTGAGCCGCAATGGATGCCGGCGCATTCGGCCAGAATCGCACCGCCTTCGCGCATCGCAAGCTCTACATCCTTCAGTGTTTCCCGGAGCGCGCCCGGCTCCGGCTCAAGCTGTCCGGCGTACACTGCGAACGCGCGCGTCATCACCGCCATCACCGTGGCAGCCTCGCTTTGTAACGCGATGCGAATCTTCAGCGGCACGCCGGTTCGGTCGTGCGTCTCCAGGAGCGGAAGACCCTCAAGCGCGGACATTTGCGGGCGTTTCAAGGCGTCAAACCGTATGCGGCAGGACCCGGTCTCAATGCAGATACGATCCGCCGTTGACGTCGATTGTCACACCGGTCAGGTAATCCGCATCGGCGGAGGCCAGGAACATCGCGACGCCGGCAACATCGTCCACGCTCGCAATTCGGCGGAGGGGTATCTCGCTCACAATTTGCGCTCCCATCGCCTCCATACCCTCTCGCGCCATCGCAGTCTCCACCCAGCCGGGTGCAATGCAGTAGGCGAGGATGCCGTTGTGCGCCTCGGCACGCGCCAGGCATCGCGTGAGACTCACCAGACCGGCCTTGGATACCGCGTAAGCCGGAGCATCGGTTTCGGCACGGAACGCCGACCGCGACGCCACACTAATGATCTTTCCTCCACCGGACTCTCGCATATGGCGGATCGCGCTCCAGGCAGCATGAACGCTGCTCATCAGGTTGATGTCCAGAATGCGCTGCCATTCGCTCTGCCATGTCTCAAAACTGACGGTGCCGAAGGGGGAGAGTTCGTAGACGCCGGCATTATTGACCAGGATATCGATTGCGCCGAACTCCTCGGCTACCTGATCCACGAGGGTGCGCGCTGCGGTTGGATCACTAAAATCCGCCTGGCAGGCGATATGCCCGGCGCCGGGAAGCGCCTGCACCAGCGCGGCCGCCTCTGCCTGGCCGCGGTTAAAGTGCACTGCCGTGCGGATGCCTGCCGCAGCAAAGCGCCGTGCGATAGCGGCGCCGATACCGACGGAGGCTCCCGTGACGAGTGCGGTACGAGGGGCGGGTGGGTGACTGTCGCTCATTGCGTGGCTCGGCTTACGGCGGTTGACGGCGCAACTGGGTAATCAGTGTACCGCCGCGCAGCCCGGGTCATAAACCGGTGCCTAAAAGGTAGAATAGCGCCGTCGACTCCCGCAGGCAAGCGGGCGCCGGCCCTTCTTGAACCACCCATGGAAAACACCACGTCCACACGCGCCAAAGTAACGGCGCCGGGCCTCCTGGCCTGGAAAACGGAAGGCCGCAAGATCGTGATGCTTACGGCCTACGATTACCCGAGCGCACGCCTGGCCGACCGCGCCGGCGTGGATATCGTATTTGTGGGCGACTCGCTTGGAATGACGGTTCTGGGTTACGATACCACCATACCGGTCACCATGGAGGAGATGATCTTCCACGTCAAGGCAGCGCGCCGCGGCGTAGCCAAAGCGCTGCTTCTGGCCGATATGCCCTTCGGTTCGTACCAGGCCTCTCCGGAAGATGCGGTTCGCAACGCAACACGCCTGATGAAAGAGGCTGGGGCGGCTGCGGTAAAACTGGAAGGCGGCGCGCCGGTTGCCGCCACGGTTCAGAGGCTGACGCAGGCCGGCATGCCCGTGATGGGGCATCTCGGACTCACTCCGCAATCTATCCACCTCATGGGCGGCAATCGTCTTCAGGGCGCCGGCGCTGCCGAGGCCGAGCGCATCATCGACGACGCGCGAGCGCTGGAACAGGCGGGCGCGTTTGCGGTGGTGCTCGAGACGATTCCCGCAGCGCTCGCGCGTGAGGTGACGGCCGCGCTGACCATTCCCACAGTCGGGATCGGCGCCGGGCCGTACTGTGATGGCCAGGTGACGGTGTGGCACGATATGCTGGGTATCACGCCCGGGCGCGCCTTTCGGCATACCCGCCGGTATGCGGAACTGGGCCGCGAGATGGAAGAGGCCATAACGCGGTACGCGCAGGAAGTGCGTGACCAGACCTTCCCGGGTCCGGAGAACTACGTCTGACCCATGCGATCCTTTGACACGGTGGCCTCGCTGCGCGTCCACCTGGCCAGTCTTCGCAGCGACGGCCGGTCGGTTGGCCTCGTGCCCACAATGGGTGCTCTGCACGATGGGCATATTTCGCTGGTGAGGAAGGCGCGAGCCGAGTGTGACGCCGTGGTCCTCTCCATTTTTGTCAACCCATCGCAGTTTGGACCGAGCGAGGACTATACGCAGTATCCGCGCGATATTGCGCGTGACTGCCGACTTGCCAACGACGCCGGCGTCGACGCCGTATTCACGCCATCCGTCGAGGAGATGTATCCGGCCGGCTTCCAGACGGTAGTGACCGTGCCGAAGCTTGCCGGACTGCTGGAGGGCGCCGTGCGTCCCCATCACTTTGCCGGTGTCACCACCGTGGTGCTGAAACTGCTGAATATTGCGACTCCGGACAGGCTATTCATGGGCCAGAAAGACTACCAGCAGGCGCTGATCATCGACCGGATGATTGCAGACCTGAATGTGGATGCAACGATGTCGCTGGCGCCCACTGTTCGTGAAGCCGACGGGCTGGCGCTCTCATCTCGTAACGCTTACCTTACAGCGGAACAGCGTCAGGTAGCGCCGGACATACATCGTGCGCTGATGCGTGCCTCAGAGATGGTCCACGGCGGCGAAACCGACCCGGAAACGGTTATTGAGGCAATGCGGAATCTGCTCGCGGAATCGGGCCAGTTATCGGCGGATTACGTCGTCCTGGCAGACCCCGGCAGCCTTCAAAACGTCACCACGCTGGCGAACCGCACCGCTCTCGCCGCGATCGCCGCCAGGATCGGCTCAACCCGCCTCATCGACAACATGCTCGTCGCACCAGCGGGTAGTCCGCCGGCGCCGTTCGGAGCCAGGCGCGTCGAAACAGGGAGCGGCCGGGTGGCGTAGTGGGCGGCCGGGCTGAAACATGCATCTCGCTTGGCGCGAAGCAAGCTGACGCAAGGGATTCGTGGCCCGGTTCCATACAACTCCGGCGCGGACTCGAATGTAAGCGGCCGAACGAACCGGCCGGCCGGGATCAAGCTGACGCCAGAGAACGCATTGACCGCGAATCAGCGTGTTGCCTCGCATAGGAATCCGACTTTCGTGCACTCGCCGCCTCAGGCAAGAATCGGACGTTCGCAGGACATGAGTGGACTGCTCCGCGCCTGGCAGCGCGCCGTCTGCCGACCGGCGCCGCTTTGCCACGTCGGCGCCGCTCGGCGGGGTTTCTCCCGCAACATCAGCGATGGCTGGAAGAAGTTGACCGGCCGCCACACCAGGCTGTAGAGGCTGCCCGGAGGCCGGCACGGCTGTCGGTCTTGCACACCGGCGGCAAACTCTATCGCCCACTCGTCGTAGTTCCGGCAGATACAGTTTCGCTATTGCATTTTTCGCAGTGGTCTGATATAATGACTTTGTGCCCGGTTTCGGCGTTCGTTGTACACGCCGGAATGCGGTGGGGGTTCGAACGGCATTGCGTTGCGGCGTTGCGCCGCGGAAAACGGCAGGTGACCGGTATGCAGCGATCATTTGACGTGGCTTCTTGCCTACGGGGGTGGGGAGTAAGGCCCCAGTAGCTAGTGGTGTGATGCCTCGACGTTTCGCCTCACTTGCCGCCGGCCTCCCTGGCTCCCTCCCGGAGCTTCGCCTCTGCAGGATCCACGGTGGCCGTAGGAGCTATTGTGACCCCACGAACGGCTGCCTGCGCCTCAACCAGCCTGACCAGAACCGCCTGGTTGATATCATCCGGCATAACCGCGGCCCTGGGCGGAAATGGCTGATCGTGAATTAGGCCGGCGCGCATGCCAAGTCCACTCGCTCGCTCTGCCGCCGTTTGCTGCGCTCTGTTGTTGTGCATCGGCGTCGCTGCGTGCCGTGCCACGCACTCAGCGATCCGCGTCAGCATCGGGACAGCAGGCCACGCTGTACGTCCTAAGGGGCCGCGCGACGCCCGGCTCGGCAGCCTTAATGAACAGTTGGTGGATGCCCTCGCGGAGTTTAACTCGAGGGCGGTCAAGAAGCTGCTGCGGGACGGCGCCGATCCAAACTACGTTGACCGCAATGGCTACACACCAATTTCATGGGTTAGCGACGTTTCGGATGCTCGAGCCCTGCTTGCTGCCGGCGCTCGCATGGACGGAGCTGGAGCGTCCGCCGCCATCTGCCGGGCCATTGAAGGCAAGGACCCAGCGATGGTCGCGTGGTTATTGGCCCATGGCGCCAATCCAAACGTGATCACGCCAGACGGTGACCTGCCGCTGACCGACGCGACGGACTGGAACGAGACCTCGTCCGCGCTTGCGCTCCTGCGGGCCGGCGCCAAAGTGAGCCCGCCTAGGCAGGTGGAGGATTCGCTGGTTGTGTGTGCCGCGATCGACGCCAATCCCGAGCTTGTCGTGGCGTTTCTCAGGCACGGCGCGGACCCGAATAGCCTGAGCACAGAGGCGACTTGGGGAATCGGGCGCACCGCGCTCTTTTGGGCCGCTACCAATGTCGACGTCGCCTCGGTCGCCGCGCTGCTGGCGCGTGGCGCCAGCCCGAACCTCTCCCGGTGTGGCGAAACGCCGCTGACCGCAGCGCTTAGATCGCGATACGACGGCTCGCCATCGGACTGGGACCACCGGTCGCGCCGTCGCTACTTGTACGATCAGAAGCAAGTAATCGTAATGTTGCGGAGTTTCGGGGCGACGCTGGTCCCTGTTGATGCGCTTCCGGCTGCGCCTAAGCCCGTGCGACGGCCAGCCGTGCGCTGAAACCGCCCATGCCCGGTACTTGGGGGTCACAATAGCGGCAGCGGGCGCCGGCGCCAAGCCGCGACGCCTTCGGCAGCCACTCCATCTCCGGTACGGCAACCGATCCGTACTCCGGCTTCGGTTCGCAATATGGGTACTATAGCGACAGCGAAACGGGCCTGCAGCTCCTCGGCTACCGGTACTACGATCCGGCGCAGGAAAGGTCTGTAAACCGGGATCCGATCCGCGTTTCGGTCAACCTCTATTCGTACGGGCTAAACCGCCCACTGACCGGGGCGGACCCGCTCGGCCTCGACTGGGTTGACAACGCTTCGAACTTCTTCGCCGGATGGGGCGATACACTCACCGGCGGTCTGACGGGAGTCATCCGGACTGCCATCGGCGTCTACCCCTCTACCGTGGACCCGGAGGACCCGTGGTACAAGGGTGGCGTGGTTGTCGGTACAATTCACAACCAGCTCCTCATCGGAGACGGCGACCCGGAGGCAGGCGGTGGCGGAGCGGGATTTGGTGAAGGCGACGGTGATCCTGGCGGCATCGGCTTCACTCCGGGTCCTGGGGGCGGACCGGAGCTCAACCCGCCGCAGCTCAGACCGCGGCCCGGCCGCGAGGCGTATCCGTATCCGCCCGCCCGGCCGATCGACGTAACAGGCCCCAACTCGCCGCCTCCGCCGCTTCCGGGCGGCCCATGGGAGCGGCGCGGGCGCAACATGTTCCACGAGCCCTCGGGTTGCTCGATCCACAGGGACGACGTTAAGCGACACCACGGGTGGCCGTTCCATTGGGACATTGACCAGAAAGGTACCCGTGGTTGGCACCTCGGCCCGGACGGACGGTATGAAGTTAAATAACGAGCCCACGGCATCACCGAGCGCTGACGGCGTGTCGATACGCTGGTTCGAATTGGACCGTCGGGCCGATGCGTACTGCCGGTTGTGGCTAGAAACGTATCGCAGTGATTGGGGCAGCGTGTTCGCCGGTGCGGTTCACGCGGGCGTCAATCTCGAGGCCGGCCGTTGGTTCACGTACGCGCGTTCCGACGCGATCTCCGCTGAGCGACTCTACGACTTCTTTGACTGGGACCAACTGGAGCACGGTGGCGACTTGCGCCTGAAGCACGAGAAGATCGCGAAGGAGGGGTCCGTGTTTCGCTGGGAGGCGAGTTGGCTGAAGGAGGATCCACGTGCCGTGGCGGTTGGCGATGGAAGGGCCACGACATGGGACGGCCCGGGCGTCGATGCCAGGGTCGCCGCTCATGGAATAGCCGCATGGCAGGTCTCGGGCGAAACCCTGTACGTGATGACGAGCGAGCGCGCATCCGCCGAGGGATGCGAATACCAATACCGAGATGTGGAGTTCGGAACGAATAACGCGCTCGTGGTTCTGTCGCAGTGCGACTGCCAGGATGTCTTGCCACTGGACCGTATAGCCCATGGCTCGTCGTCGTACATCGCAGAGATTACAAGAAATGCACAAGCCCTGCTGCTTGGCGTGTACGATCAGTGCGGCATCGCTGTCTGGCTAGGCCCAACGATGGCGGTGCCCGCGTTTATATCAGATGAACTTGGGCCGTAACAACATCCTCGAGCCTTCGATCCGCAGGGCAACGCGGCCGAAGAAATCAACTCCAGCGACACCGTCCTTGCCTCTTTCGCTTTCGACGCCTTCGGCAGCCGCTCCATCTCGGGCACAGCGACCGATCCGTACTCCGGCTTCGGCTCACAATATGGGTACTATAGCGACAGCGAAACAGGCCTGCAGCTCCTCGGTTACCGGTACTACGATCCGGCGCAGGGCAGGTTTGTAAACCGGGACCCCATCGGCATGGCCGGCGGGGTGAATGTTTATGGGTACGTGGGGAATGATGCGGGGAATGCTTTCGACGGCACGGGCCTCCAGAGTAAGGACAGCCGGGGCAAGGGTAGCGGGCGTAAGGAGGGGAGACAACCCGGAAGGGGCAACGACCCGTAGATGAAACCGCACCCCGATTGCGCAGCATTGAGGGCGTTTATTGACACATTGCCAGCGGGACCGCGTAAAGATGCGCTCAAGGCCTTCTACAAGTACTGGTGCCAGAAGCCGGGCGGCCAGGGCCCGGGCAACCGTGCGCGTGTCCGCGTACCGGAGCCGGTGAAGCATCCGCCCATGGACAAGGCCCCGTATGATCCGCCGCTGGTTGACGAGACCCCCGAGGTCATCGGCGGCCCTATATTCATCATAGCAGATCCCGAGCTCTGGCCTGAGCTCTGGCCTGAAGCCTGCGCGGCAATCGGTAAGCTCATTGGACGCGGAGGTTCGCCGGACGTGCCGCCGATACGATGGACGCTACCGGCCGGCGAGTCTCCGCGCGTGCCGGCGCCGGTGCCGTGACCGGGTAGAGGAGTCCGAGGTAATCTCCATGGCTAAGCCCAGTACGTACTCGATCTGGCCGCGGGAGGTGTGGAAGGCCGCGACCCAGGCAGAGCGCGTGGCGATGGTGGACGAGTTTGCCCTCGGATCGCTGGATGATCCGGAACGGTTGCTGGTGCTCCTGGAGCACCCACATGACTTTGTCCGGGCTCGGTCGGTGTGCGCGCTGGAACGGCAAGACACGCCCGCGATTCGCGCGTTTATGCGCGCAGCCATGACGGATCCGGACAAACATGTGAGAACAACCGCCGCAGATGCAATCGGATTATATCGCGACGGGCGCGATATAATCCGATTAACCATCGCACTCGCCGGCGACCCGTCATGGTTCGTGCGGTCGTCGGCCGCGGATGCGTTGGGCACTATCGGGCACAGGTCCGCGGCGCCGGCCTTGAAGGCAGCGCTGCGGTACGACAGCGCACCGATCGTCCGCCGCAACGCTGCCGCAGCGCTGGTCGCCGTACGCGCGAAGCACACGCACCGAGCGCTGGTGGAGGCACTCGCTCGCGAACACAACGCGTTTTCCCGGATCGGTATCAGTATTGGGCTCTACACGTACGGTGACCGCGCCGCGCGGCGCCGACTGCATCACGCTATGCGCAGCGGTGACAGGTCGATACTGTCAAACATCTTCAACTTTGACCTTGCGGACTACGTCCGCCAGGAGGATTACGACGGATTTCGCCGGCGTGCTTCGCGCATTATGGAAACGCATAATGTGGAGGTTGTTCGAGACGAGGCGGCTGCCTTCATCTCGCGGCTCGACGCCCGCCTGCTCCCAGCCGCCTGACGCGGCGCCCGCTCCATCTCCGGTACGGCAACCGATCCGTACTCCGGCTTCGGTTCGCAATATGGGTACTATAGCGACAGCGAAACGGGCCTGCAGCTCCTCGGTTACCGGTACTACGATCCGGCAGAGGGCCGGTTTGTAAACCGTGACCCCATCGGCATGGCCGGCGGGGTGAATGTGTATGGGTATGTGCGTAACGACCCGCCCGTGTTCGTGGACGGTCGCGGCACGCAGGCAGAGGATGTCGAACCGGACGATGGTCTTGGTGCAGATGGACCGGGGGGCGAGGACGGTGATGGTGGGCTGGATTACGATCCGCCGCTGCCAAGTCTGCCCTTCTCCGACCTCGACCCAGAGGTCTTTCCGAGAGCACCAGAGCATCGGCACGGGGCGCGTCCGCCGTATCTTTTCAGTCCGCGCGGGTCGCTGCTGCCGGGTCCGGAGCTACCCGATCCAAATGAGCCTGATGAGCCGCCGTTCCCTGGGTGGTACCGGAAAGGACCGGGTCGCAGGTGGTGGTCGCCGGACGGCAATATGTGGATGTTTCCTGACGGCGTCGGCGGGGAGCACGAAGACGACCCGCATTGGGTCGTCTGCTTTTACGACAGGAAGAACGGCAGGAAATGGGTTGGGCGGATGTACCCGGACGGCGGGTGGTGGTACAAGGAAGGATCGTGGATTCCGGAGTAACACGTACCGTTGCCGCGGATCTGCCAACGGTCCCCGGATCCGGCGCGGTGCGCCGCGACGAGGAGCCTCAAACGGGGTGGTGCGCCTACGACGCCGGAGGACGATGGCATGGTTCGATTACCAATTTATCGCCACCCGCTGAACCTATACGCGATCGGCTGGCTGTACGAAGCGATCCACGAGGACGGCGTTGGGTCTTCACTTTCCGCCGAGATACTCCGGCGCGCGCCTCTGGACCGCGGTCAGTTTGCCACCTACCTGCGGTCGCCCACCTTGCCACCCGTGGCTTGGTGGTTTGGCGACGGATTTAGCCCCGAGAAGGTGATTGGGCGTGCGCTCACGCCTGCCGAACGCGATGACCACGTGTTCCCCGGCCACAAAGATGACTTGCTCGTCACGCTGCTTGCGGGCCACCTGCGCCGCAATCGAGCTTGGGTGGCGGCTGCGTGCATGGACGGCGGCTATCCTGGCCGCTCGGCTCGTGTTGTTGGGGAGGACGGATCGACGTGTCCGCCGGTGCCTGCGCCCGACGAGGTCGCCGGAAGGGTCCGCGGCAAATTCTGGCGCCACGAAGGAGAGTGGTATCTCACGGCCTCCGACCCTGACGACGGCGAGGAACTGCGTATGTTGGTTGAGTGGCCCGTGGGGGGCTTCCCAGCTTGGCATTTCTGGCTCTCGGCGCCGCCGATATCCGTGCGCGCGCCGGCGGCTGCTGTTGGCGCCGAGATCGACGCCGAGGACGCTCGGGTGCTCACAACATCGGTCTGCGCGATCTATTTTGGGGCCTACGACAACAGCGGGTTCATCGAGTGGTTGGCGCCCGGCGTCGAGCCGCCTCCCTTGGAGGGCGTCACGGCATAGCCACTGGTACAATAGGCGCGGAGTTAGCAGCCAATGCGAGGGGCTTCGGCTCACAATATTGGACCTATCGCGACACAGAAACCGGCCTACAACTGCTCGGCTATCGGTACTACGGCCCGGCTTCTGGCCGATGGACCCGCCGATCAGGACGGGCCCCGCGAAGCCCCGCCGTGGAGGTTCGTGGTTCATTCCGATTGGTCACTGCGGGCAGCCGCGGTTAGATCGGCATACGGGTATCCACGGCCCGCCGGAGGCGGGCAAAAGGAAGGGCAATCCGGCACATGCGACCCTCGGCTGCCCACGGTGCGTGCAGAGTGCGGTGAATTGCATCGTAGGCGGTATGTTCGAGAACACCGCTGGAAACTGGATAGACGTTCAGTAAATGGTCACACCAAGCAAGAGCGGTCGATGGTGTACGCGCGCTGGCTGCCGGGTGCTGATCGGCGTTGCAGCCTGCTCTTGTCCGATCCAGGCGGGTGCGCGCCGCGCGGCCCGCTCTGCAGAGACGCTCATCCTGCCGTGGCGCTCCGGGCCGTCACGTAACCTCGGCATCCTCGGAGCCAGGCACATACGTACGCGCCTCGAGCGCTGCCTCATCGATTGCCTCGTAATTCCTCCGGAAAGGCCACAAAACTGTTGGGCCCTCGGTCAGGATCTAGGTGAGGCAGCGCCACGTGTTGACAACCAGTCCCTGACCGTGCTAAATTACCCTGTTGCCGCCCTGGTGCGGCGCGGTTGTTGCCCGCTAGCTCAACGGTAGAGCGTTCGGCTGTTAACCGAAATGTTGATGGTTCGAATCCATCGCGGGCAGTAGCTTCCTCGTTGTCGGCAGCAAACTGGCTGTGCTATTGGGGGCTTGCAGTTGGTCTGCTCGGCGGAACATGTCGTACTTCGAGCCGGGCGCTGTTTGGTTCAACCATGTGCAGTGTGCGGCGAGCCCAACCTGGCCCACGACGGATGGTATGAATTGTGGCGCGGATTCCGCCATAGAAGCCTGCCAACAGCAGCACGAGCCAGAACAGGCACGAACAGCAGGCCGGCCGCGATCGTTTGCTTCGAGATTTTCCCTGGGCGCTCATAGATTCTCCGTTCCCGCACTACCGCGCACTACGAGTTACCAGGCGGCGGCGTTTCGTGCCACGGACTAACGCGGCGGTGTCGCTTCCGCCGTGCCGGACGGATCTGGCGTCAAGACGTAGGCTTCCCCGACTGCAGTGGCAAATTCCGTTGCGCAGCTCCGCATCTTATGGCCTGTTGCAAAGTGGTGGGTCGGGCACAAACTTCCTGCACGACGCACGGTCAGCCAGCGGTCGGCGCACACCACGCAGTTCCTGCCGGCACGAGAGAGTATCTCCGCGGTTGTGAGGCGCCCGTTCTCCCACCCGATTGAAACATCAAAGCCGCCGCGGGCGCATAAACCTCGAACGCTCCCGCTCGGCCATGCTTCCGGCAGCGCCGGCAGCAGCCGGATGATGCTGCCGTGGCACTGGAGCAGCATCTCGCCGATGCCCGCGCATCCACCGAAATTGCCGTCAATCTGGAACGGAGGGTGCATATCAAACAGGTTTGCCGCCGTACTTGCCAGCAGCAGCTGACGCAAGTGCTCGTGGGCGCTGTCGCCGTCGGCCAGGCGGGCGAAGAAGTTGATCATCCACGCACGACTCCAGCCGGTGTGCGCGCCGCCGTTCGCCAGACGCCACTCCAGCGATTTGCGGGCCGCCTCCGCCAGCTCCGGCTGACTTTCCAGTTCAATCTGCTCACCGGGATGGAGCGCGTAGAGGTGCGAGACATGACGGTGCCCAGGCTCGACCTCATCGAAGTCCTCCAGCCACTCCTGCAGGCGGCCCGTTCGAGCGCTGATCTGCAGCGGCGGCAGACGGCGCAGCGCGCTCCGCACCTGTCCGAGGAACGCCTCATCCCGCCCAAGAACTTCGCCGGCGGCCAGTGTCATAGTGAAGAGATCGCCCACGATCTCCAGGTCCATCGTGGCGCCGATGGTAAATGACGCGGCGCGCCCGTCCGGCAGCCGATAGGCATTCTCCGGTGAGCTGGATGGGGAGGTGACGAGGCGGCCATCGTCCATTTCCACGAGGAAGCCAAGCATGAACTCGGCCGCGCCCCGAATGGTGGGCCAGTAGCGCTGCAGCAGCGTCACGTCCTGGCTGTATTGCCAATCCTCCCACAGATGGCGGCACAGCCAGGCTGCGCCCATTGGCCACACGCCCCACACCCCATCCGCAGCAGCCGTATAGCCGAAGATATCGGTGAGGTGATGCACCACCCAGCCGCGGCATCCGTACTGCCGACGAGCCGTTTCCGCGCCGGACGCAACCAGTGACTCGATGAAATCACCGAGCGGCGCCGCACACTCGGCGAGGTTGGCGCGCAGAGCTGGCCAGTAGTTCATCTGCAGGTTGATGTTTGTGTGGTAGTCGGCGTTCCATGGCGCCTCAAAGTGCTCGTTCCAGATGCCTTGCAGGTTAGCCGGGAGGCTGCCTGGACGGCTGCTTGCCATCAACAGATACCGCCCATACTGAAAGTAGAGCGCCGCAAGATACCCGAACGCACCGCTCCCGGCGGCGTCTGCCGCAATCTCTGGTACGGATCGACCGGTCGGCGCTTCCAGGAAGAGATCCACACGATCAAAGAGCGTGCGATGCTCGGCTATATGCCGATCCCGGATGGCGCTGAATCCCAGTGATGCGCCGCCTTCCACGGCCTGGATGCACATCTCGATTGGGCTGCCGCCGCGGAAACTCGTCCCCGCAGCCACCAGCACTTCGATCCATGTGGCCTCTGTGACGCGGAGACCGCCACCGAACCGCTCCACGGCGCCGTCCGTGTTCACGGCAGCCAGGGCTGCGAAGCGCACGGCATCGGCTGGCGGCGCCGGCTCGTTGCGGCCGCAGACCGTGCCCATCATCCAGATCCGGTTCTCATCGGCAGTCACCTCCGCATCGCGCGCCCGGCTCAGGCGTACAACAAGCGCAGGTAGCTGCGTGCCGCCGGTGCTCGTCCTAACGGCAAGCAGGTTGGCTTCCGCGCTGACGAACGTCTCGCGTTCGATCCGGGAATCGGCGATTGTGAAGGTGGTAGCAGCGATTCCGGTGTTCAGGCACAACTCGCGCCGGTAGTCTGCGACCCCGTCCGTCAGCTCCATGTCAAGTTCAAGGTCGCCGAGCGTTTGGTACGAATCGACACCCGGCGGATCACCCAGCATTCCGGCGCGTGCCGCTTCCTCGGCATCCTGGGGTCGGCCTTGCCGCAGCAGGTCCCTTACCGTTTCGAGGGCCGTCCGAGCCTCGGGCCGAATCGGGACTCTGCGTCGGCCCGCCCAAACAGTCTCTTCGTTCAGCGCGATCCGCTCATGAGCAACACCGCCGAAGACCATCGCGCCAATGCGACCATTTCCCACAGGCAGCGCTTCCAGCCACTGCTCGGCGGGCATCGGGTACCAGAGGCGCCAGGCATGCGCGTGAGCCGCCACTACCGGTGCGGCGCTTCGCCGGGCCAGAGCACGCCGGCCGAGTGGCGCCACCAGTCCAATGCTCGCGCCTGACCCAGAGAGTCTTGCCAGCTCATCCACGGGCGAGGCGCCTGCCGGTCTTTCAGATGCGTCGCAACGGCATCTGCCTCAAGGGCGAAGAGGTGGGTGTTGGAGTCCACCGCCAGTGTCTCCGGGGCAGAAGCGCCAAGGCGCATCACGGTGAGCGTTTCGCCCTGCTCGCCGGGCAGCCAGGGGTGCGGTATCCGGATCCAGCCATCGCTGCCCCACACGCGAAATTCAGAGTCCGCGCCAACGCTCATCCCACACGCAAGATTCGCGAGGCAGCCACCGGCGAACTTCACGGACGCCGTGGCCCATTCATCCACGCCAGTTGGTCCAAACTCAGCGTGGCCCGCGATCGATTCCGGCTCGGCGCCGGCTGCCAGGCGGGCGAGGCTCATGGTGTAACAGCCTACATCCATAATGCCGCCGCCGCCTATGGCTGCCTGCCGGCGCACATCATCCTGCCTGTCTCGCATGTGGAATGAGAACGTGGCTTGTATCATTCGTGGCGTACCGATCGCGCCTTCCTGCATCAACTGCCACAACTTGTGGATCTGTGGGTGGCAGCGATACATGAACGCCTCCATAAAGAAGACATCGGCACGCCGGGCCTCGCCGATCACGGTTTCGGCCTCCTGGGCATTCATCGCCAGCGGCTTTTCGCACAGCACGTGCTTTCCTGCCCGCGCCGCCGCCACACTCCACTCGGCGTGAAGGTGGTTCGGCAGCGAGATGTAGACGGCCTCAGCGTATGGGGAATCAACCGCCTCCTGGTAGGTTCCATAAGCATGCTCAATCGCGCGCGGCGAGGCGAACTCCTGGGCGCTCGCAGCGGTCCGGCTGCCGACCACCGTAACTTCGCCGGTCAGCGACCGCGCCACGCCATCCGCAAACTTGTTGGCGATGCGGCCGGTGCCCAGTATTGCCCAACGCAGCTTGTCAGCCGTCATTCCGCCGTACCTCCAGCATTCGATTTGTTCTCGTCATCGCGCTCGTACCCGATGAAGTCGCCGCCTGGGAGCTTCTCATCCAGGATGCTGGCTCGCTCCCGAAGCAGTCCTTCATCGTGCGGCACCGCCGTAGCCAGGCTGCCAATATACCGAAGCGGAATCGGCTGCCGCGGCAGAGGGTCGGGTAGTCCGGTTGCTTCCAGTCGCTCCGCAACATGCTCCTGCATCTGGGCGGAGAGGCGCGCCACCATCTCCGGGCGTTGAGCGGCAAGGTTCTGCCTCTCACCCGGATCGGCATTCAGGTCGTATAGCTCCACGTCTCGCGCTCCGTGCATATCCGGAACCTCCAACGGCACGATAAACTTCCACGGGCCGGTTCGAAGCCCGCGCTTCTTCATCCACGTGTTTTCCGTGATGTGCAGGAATGGCGCGGTGTCGGCGGTCACATCGCCACTGCACAGGGGCAGCAGGGATCGACCGGGCAGTCCTTCGCGCGCAGCAAGATCGCCTGCTCCGCAGTAGTCCAGAACGGTGGGTGCGATGTCCAGCATACTTGAAGTCGCAGCCACCCGGCGTCCGCCTGGGATCCGCGCTCCGGAATCGGAAAGTACCAGTGGTATGCGCAGGTTGGTATCGTACAGGCCGTGGTGATCGAACCAGTAACTGTGCTCATCCAGCTCTTCACCATGATCAGCCGTGATTGCGAGCAACGTGTCATTGAGAAGCCCCAGCGTCCTGCAGAGTTCGATAATACGCCCGAGGCTGGCATCCATGTAGGCGATTTCGGCATCGTACTGTGCCTTCGGAAACTCGATGTCGGTCACCCCGGGCATCCATTCGGCGAAGTAGTTCTTGAATGTCTCAAATTGCCAGACTGGATCCATGCTGTGGTTTGCCGGGTCATGTTCGTCACCGTTATAGAAGCACCGGTCAAACGGCGCCGGTGGCAGATACGGCGTGTGCGGGTCCCAGTAGTGAATAAAGAAGAAGAATGGCTGGTTCTGGCCGGCGATACGCCCGGCGACGCGAGTGGCGGCAGCTTCCACCGCCTCGGCCTTACGCCATCCACCCGAAACCGCGCGCTCCCACTCGTACGTTTCGTAATGCCGGAAACCGCGCTGAAACCAGTTCCCAAGGTTATCGGCCCCGGCAGTAAAGTAGCCGCGCTCGGCCAGCAGCTCCGCGATGGTCCGTACTCCCGGCCTTGGCTTGTGGTCGATCGATTGGCAGGTGACGCCATGCGCGTAAATATCCTTGCCGGTGAACATCGTGGTATGGCCGGGAAACGTTGGGATGAATGGACTAAAAAAGTTCTGGAAGACGGCGCCCTGGCCGGCGACCGCGTCCAGAGCGGGCGAAGTAGCCCGCGCGTAACCGTAGCACCCGAGGCGGTCGGCGCGGGTAGTGTCCATGCTGACCAGAATCACATTCATAGAGGAATCTCACTGTGGGATGACCGTGTGCGGCAGGAAGCGACAACTGCGCCGGCGAAAGCAGGCACGGACTTGGGGCACTCGCTTAGTGACGGGCACAAGGAGCTAGCGGTGAACATCGGCATCCGGTTGCGGCTTACCGTTATGATGGTGCTGGAGTACGCCATTTGGGGCGCATGGTCCGCGGCGGGCGGCCTGTACCTGACCAGCGCTATTCGGGACCATGGCCTGGGGCTTAGCGGCGCCCAGGTCGGCCTGATATTCAGTATGCTGCCGCTCGCCACCATCTTTGCTCCGATGCTCGCCGGGCAGATTGCCGACCGGTGGATGAATACGGAATGGCTGCTGGCACTCTGCCACGTCATGGCAGGTGTAGCGCTCATCGTAATGGGAAGTGAGCGCCACTTTGGCCCACTGGCCGCGCTGATGTTCTTTTCATCCATATTCTACGCGCCAACCCTCGCGCTGACCAACTCGATCACTTTTTCGCACCTTTCCAGCAGCGAGCGGGAGTTTGGCGGAATCCGGGTCGGCGGTACGATCGGCTGGATCCTGGCCGGCTGGATGCTCACCGGATGGCGAACGATTAGTGGGATATCGGGGAACGGCGATGTATTCTATCTCGCGGGTGTGCTGGCGCTGGTCCTCGCGGTTTTCTGCCTGTTTCTGCCGGCGACACCGCCGAAGGGCGAAGGCACCGACCCGTTTGCTTTTCTCAAAGCGCTCACGCTCTTCCTGGACTGGGATTTCGCGATTTTTATGGCGATCTCATTCGTGGTCGGTACGGAACTGATGTTCTACTACTTGCTCACATCGCCATTTCTTGGGGCGCCGAGAGCGGAGCACGGTGTGGGCATCGCAGCCAACCTCGTGCCGATGGTGATGACCCTGGCCCAGGCTGCCGAGTTTACCGTGATGCTGCTCCTACCGCTGTTCCTGCGGAAATGGGGCGTACGGAAGACGCTCGTGATCGGTATTCTGGCATGGCCGATCCGTTACGCCATCTTTGCGTTTTTCCCGTACCCGTGGCTCGTGATTCCGGCCCTGGCGCTGCATGGGCTCTGCTACGTCTTCTTCTTCGTGGTAGGTTACATCTATGTGGATCAGGTGGCGCCGGCCGATATCCGGGCGTCGGCGCAGGCCCTGGTGGCCGTCGTAGTGCTTGGTGGCAGCATGTTCGTTGGCAGTATTGTTGCCGGCAATATTCAGAGCATGTTCACGCACAGCAGGCTAGTCGCCGGTAAAATGCAGCAAGTCTCCGATTGGCGCACCATTTTCCTCATTCCCTGCGCCATGACCGTCATCTGCGCGCTGGTGTTTCCGCTCCTGTTTCGTGGCAGCAAGCGCCGAGGTCGCATGGATCACGGCAGCGAAGGTGCGCCACAGCCGCCTGTACCGTAGCCCGGCCGCAGGCGGGTTGGCGATTGCCGAGCGCGACCCTGCACGACGCGCGAGACCCGCGGCACATCGCAGGTAACCATACGGAGCCGGCGCCAGGTGCTGAAGCGCCACGGCGGAAGCGGGCTGCCCTGACGCGGCAAGCCAGTGGAAGGAACCTGTAAGATTGAGCCTGGAGATAACCTATCGCGGCCACCGTGCACGACTGATGTGCAGTGGCGCCTACACGGAACGCCCGCGCTCCGGCATTGATCCGGAGACTCCGGCCGAATACCTGGCGCTGTACCTGGATAATCGCTGGCGCCGGATCGATTTGAACATTATCCGCGCGCTGCGCGAAGGCCGGATCGACGAGGCGCTGCGAAAGCTTATCGATAAAGAGATTGCGATGATGCACGAGTTGAAGGCGGCACAGATGGATGCGCTGCCAACGGTGGATATGGGCTTCTGGTAGGCCGTTACTTACCGCCGGCCGCTCTGGTTGTCTGCCAGGCGACGCGTCGGCGACACGGTCAAGGAATTGATGGGCTTCAGCGGGAACCACTCTTTACGGAGGTTCCTGTGAATGCCGCTGCTGTTTGCCGTACTCGTCGCTTTGCTGCCTCAGCCTGACGGTCTGCAATCGCAACTTATATTTCCGCTGCAGCGGCTGCACAATCATGCCAGCTGCGTGGTTCAGTGCCCCAACGGCGATCTGCTCTGCTGCTGGTACCGTGGTAGCGGCGAACGCGAGGCCGACGACGTGCGGATCATGGGCGCGCGGCTTCATGCCGGAAGTCAGCGTTGGTCCGCCCCGTTTGTTATGGCCGACACAGCGGGATTCCCTGACACCAACCCGTGCATGATCATCGATCCCGGCGGGCGGCTTCACCTATTCTGGAACATCATACTGGATCACCACTGGGAGCACGCTCTGCTGCAGCAGGAGTGGAGCGACGACTATCAGCAGCGGAGTGGTCCGCCCAAGTGGCAGTGGCAGCAGAACGTGCTGACCCGCCCCGGCCCCCGGTTCCAGGCTGCAGTTGCGGCTCACCTTGACGCTCAATGGGCGCCATACCGCGCCGCGGCTGACGCGCGGGACAAAGCCCGCATCGATACGTATCTTGCAGAGCACCACGCCATGGCCGGGAATATGTTGAGCCGGCGGCTGGGCTGGATGGGCCGCGCGCATCCGTTTGTCGCCAACCGAAAACGACTCATCGTGCCACTCTATTCCGATGGGTTTGATTTCTCCATGATGGCGATCAGCGACGACTGGGGCTTGACCTGGCACAACAGCGAACCCCTGGTCGGACCCGGTGGCGTGCAGCCGGCCATTGCTGAACGGAAGGACGGTACACTGGTCGCCTTTATGCGCGACAACGGACCTCCGCCTCAACGCATCCAGATGAGCGAATCGAAGGATGACGGAGAGACCTGGACTCTTCCACGGGATATATCGCTGCCAAATCCGGGCTCGGGCCTCGATGTGGTGGTTCTGAAGAGCGGAAGGTGGCTGTTGGTGGGTAACGACACGCAGGAGTCGAGGCGGCGCCTTGCCGTGTGGGTCTCCGACGACGAGGGCCGTACGTGGCCGGTGATGCGTCACATCGAGAACGACACGCGCGCTACCGGAGCTGGATCGTACTCCTATCCGTCGATTATCCAGGAACGTGATGGGCAGATCGACGTAACGTACAGTTATGCGCCGGGCATTGACCAGGCGACCGGAAAGCCCGCGGGTGAATCGATCAAGCACGTCCGCCTCACGGAGGCGTGGCTCTTGCAGAAACATGAGCCTTAGCCGCCGGTCATCGCGCGCAAGATGATGCGCCTGGGCGGCGATCGCCGCTACCGGTGGATGGTGGTTGCGATGTTGTGGCTGATCTGCGTGCTCAACTATGCAGATCGTCAAGCGTTATTTGCTATTTATCCGCTGCTGGAGTCCCGGTACGGCTTTTCGAAGTCGTCGCTGGGTCTCATCTCGCTCGCCTTCATGTGGGTCTATGCGCTCTCTGCGCCGCTGGCCGGGGTGGTAGTGGATCGCGTAGCGCGGAAGCCGGTCATCCTTCTGGGTTTGGCTATCTGGAGCGCGATAACCGGCGCGACGGCTTCGTGCCGGCTGGTCTGGCAGTTTGTTGTGGTTCGTGGCGCCGAAGCGCTGGGGGAGACGTTCTATTTTCCGGCGTCGATGTCGATGCTCGCCGACTACCACCCCACCTCAACGCGATCGCGCGCGATGGGTATCCACCAGACGGGTGTCTATGCCGGCACCGTCCTCGGTGGCGGCCTGGCCGGTTGGATGGCGCTGCACTACGGTTGGCGCTCGCCATTTCTCCTGCTGATGTTCGCCGGCGGTATTCTCAGCATACTGCTGGCGAGGATGCTGCTCGAACCCGTCCGAGCCAGCCGGGCGGCGCCCGCGGAAAGCCGGTGGGAAGAAACGGCGCAAAGCGAGCCAGCCACGCTGCTTCCATTGGCGGCCGCATTGCTGGCAGCCGCGTTCTTCGGCGCAAATCTGGTGGCGCTCATATTCCTGGTGTGGATGCCCACCTTTTTACACGACAAGTTTCACCTCAACCTCGCGGTCGCGGGCATCGGCGCGGTGCTGTTCCTCCAGGTCGGCAGTATGTTTGGCAGCGCATTCGGCGGTTGGATAGGCGACAGGTACCAGATGCGTCATCGCGGCGGCCGTATAGCTTGGCAGGCCGTTGCTGCGTTGGCGGGAGCGCCGTTCATTGCGCTGGCAGGGCTTACCCGATCGGTGCCCGTGCTTGTGCTTGCGCTCACGCTCTTCGGCTTCTTCAAAGGGTGCTATGATGCCAATATATGGGCAGGTCTGTTTGATGTCATCCGACCCGGAGATCGCGGCGCCGGCGTTGGGCTGTTGAACATGATCGGTTGGTTTGGAGGCGGCCTTGGCACAGTCGCAGTCGGCTTTGCCTCGGATCATGGCTTCCCCATGAGCCTGTCGATCGTGTCTGCCGCCGTTGTCTACGTTCTGGTCGGGGCGATCCTGGCCGCTGCCGCCAGGCTGGCAATGCGGGCATGGTTGGCTGGTGTCAAGCCCGGTCGATAGGCCCGTGGTCGGACTGTGTCGCGCGGGTCTATCGCCAGATTCTGTAGGAGTATCGACTACGGGGGTATAATAAGGGATGCAGTTTGCGGTCGACGCGTTATGGCCGGCCGCTGAGCGTCGGACGGGAGATCGGTTTTGCAGGGACGGGAAAATGTCTCACACCCCTTCAGCCGAGCAGATCGAATGGGACGTTTTGCTGCAGCGTGCCCGAGCGGGCAGCGACTCGGCGTTTGAGCAGGTCGCTCATCGCATTGATCGCCGTGTGCGCCGGATCGCTGCGCGTACCCTGAACCTTGGCGGCAGCAAAGCTCCAGCGCCGGCACTGCGCGATTTGATTGACGATTGCGCCTCGGAGATTGTGATCTGGGCGCTCACGCGCATTCGCAAGGACAAGCCGGTAAACCCCTGGTCGGCGGTTTTCGACAACTGGGTTCGGCATCGCGCGCTCAGGGCCTCGCGGCGCATTGAGTTCGTGAACGCACACCTTAACTCATGGATGGACGACCGCTGCCGCCAACACGACGTGGATCCGGCTGCCGACCGGATGGCATTGGACGCCGAACTGGTGCACGATCTGGCTCAGAGCGTGCCATCGGTGAAATGGCTGCTTCTGAGAACAGAGGGCTGGACGCTCCGCGAGATCGCACAAGAGGCCGGCCTTTCGCAAAGCGCAATCTCTCGCGTTATAGAGCGGGCACGCATCGTGGTTGCGGATCGGCTGTCGGAGGCGAACTCCGAGTTACGGCCCGTCTCGCGCCGACCAGCGGCGGCGCGGCGCGAGTGGCGCACCGCTCCCACGGCCCCTCCGGTCCCGCGCCGCGTGACGCGTGAGCCGGCGCGAGCGCACTTTGATCTTCCACCCGTGCTGCGGTTCTCGTTACGATTGCAGCAGCCCGATTCGCCCGCCGCCGCCGAATTTGCAGATCGACCAGGACTCTGCAACACCCGCGCGCCGCGCTGACTTCTTCTATATGTGGGACCAACTCGGCCTGGTACGTCCGTCGGCGGCCAGGCGATCGGAGCGGAGCATGGCCAGCATGACATTACAGGACCAGCAGCGTCGGGCGACATGGGAGGCCTGGAATGCGCTCGTGGCAAGGTGGTGTGACGGCGACCCGCGCGCGCGCGAGGATGGCTGGAAGTCGGTCGAGGAGCGCGTCACGAAGATTCTTTCGCCGTACTCCGGATCTGTCAGCTGGTCCCAGGATGCCCACGCGGAGTGGATCGGCGACGAGGTGCTTCGCTGGCAATCGTGGGCGGACCGAAGGGTAAGCCGCCAGTTGGACGTGACCATCTGGACCGTAGACTTTCGCCGATGGGTGCGGTCGGCTGCGGCACGGGCCAACAAAAAGTGGAATCACAGCGAGTGCGTCTGCGCGATTGCTGAGTTGGGCCCGGAGGGGCTCGAAGCCCTTGACTTTGCCAGGTGGTTGCGACGGTGCGAGGAAACCGACCCAGATGAAGTCGTCCAGCTGATAGCCACTCATATAAAGAATCCGACCTACCGCCAGTGGTTAACCTGGAACGTAGTCTATGAAATGACCTGCCAGGAGATCTCACTCCAAGCGAACCCCCCTATGAACCCGGCGACAATTCGATCCGGCGTCATGAGGGCACGTCAAGTCCTGGCTGCAGTTCCGGAAGTCCGCGCATGCCTGGAAGGATGGTGAGCCTCACGCGCACCTCGGGCTGCGGCTTGCGGCCGCGCGGCGGCTGCAGCCTGAACCTCTGCGCTTTGGGACCTCTGTGACCTATAGGCGGTAGGCGCCGTGGATCGGGCTGGCCGCGCACGCGAGAACGGCAGGGCGAGGCCTCAGAAGCGCCATCGCGCTCAATGAGTCGGTTGGCCGGTTGGAGGTACGGTGGTGTCGTGTGGCGGCTGTTGCGCCTGCCCAATACCGGCAGGCTCATCCTGTGGCTGAGGAGCAGGTGGCAGGTTTGTGTGGAAATGGCGCCGCACATAGGCGACTACGTTCCTCGCCGCGGTCGGATCCAGTCCGGGATGCTCCGTTGCCGCGATTGCATCGTCTGCGAGGCCATAGTAGGTATAGAGGAGCGCCATCTGTAGGGAGCTCGCTGCCTCTTCGGCCCTGGCTTCCTGAACTCTTGAGGCAGCGGCCGAGTCGAGGACGAGGAATGTGGCGTCCGAGGAACGCTGGCCGTTCGCGGCCCGGACATACCATCGGTAAGTGACGCCGCGGGCGAGTGGCGTGGCCACCTTAAACGTGTGCGATACCGACGTGGTGCGCAAAACCACCTCCCAATGCTGGCCGCGCAGTGTTTCCAGCACGAACAGCAACGGCGCCTTTTTCGGCGCCGTTGCAATCAACTCAGGCTGTGTAGTTAGGATGGCCGTGCCGCTGGGTGACGCGGCGAACAGCGAGAGACCCGGCGTAACCGACATGCCGCGACCGGTCTGCGCCGCCGGTTCCGCGTGGTAGAGCGCCCTGGTCACCAGCGGTGAAACGGATGGCTGGGAGGGCAGCAGGGATGTCTCGGGAAGAACGGGAGCTTGAGCGCGGAACGTGTGAATAGCTAACAGCGCGGCTGTGCCGCCGGCGGCAACCAGCAGCACACCGTAGCCGAGCGCCTGCCCGAGGCGGCGTGTCCGCTCGCGACGGCGCTCGCCTCGACCGGTAGTCCGGATGATCGAAAAGATCTTTTCTGGTCCGGCCGCGATCGACTCTCGCAGCCGGTTCTCGGCGCCGAGCGCCAGCAGCTTGTTTATCTCACGGTATTCGTGCTGACAAAACTCACAACCCGCGACGTGCCGCATCACGGCTGCCGCCTGGTGGTACCGGATGCCTTCCTGGATAACGCGCCGCAGTGCGTCATCACCGACACACTCGGGCGAGGCGGGCGCGAGGAAGTCCAGGTCGTCCGCGTCGAATTCGTCAATATGTTGAGAGTCCGCCTCGATGTCAACGGGGTCGACAGGGTCCCTTGCAGCAATCGGCGGCCGCTCATCGGCTACCGCGGAGGCTGGACTATTGCCCGTGTCGCGCTCACGGCGCGCGCGTGATTTGGGGGTCCGGATCAGTGGTACGCCTCCTGAATGCGATTATGCCGATGCGAACGCCTCTGTGGCGATACGTCTTGGCCGTAAAAGAAAACGATCTCAAAATCACAAGCTTTTTAGATGATTAATAAACCGGTGTTCGCAGGCGCCGACCAACTAATTGTGGTTTTCGTGCTCACACATGCGAACTGTGCATGTGCGGTCAGCCCCGTGCAATCAGGCGCTTCACGTGCCTGTAGGGCGCTGATAGAAGTCAGCGGGATGACGGAATCGGCGCAGGAAACCAACCTTGGTGTGGCAAACAGCACGGCAATGCGCTTCGCGTGCGGGACGGCAGCGCATCGGAGGCGGAATATGCTTCAGCCAGGACTGCCGGCTCCGCGGGTCGGAGGCATACTCAGCA